>NZ_FUKJ01000041.1 GCF_900163745.1 Crenothrix polyspora | reverse complement strand
GCAATTGACCAGTAAAGTCAGCCTAAAAAAACACGACCGTTTTGAAACCGAATTGCTGCAAAAATATTGGCCATTATGGCTGGAACCGGTTATTTCAGAACATCAATCGTTAAAAGACTGGCAAGCTTTGGTCGATCAAACCCTGGTGTTAGCGGTTGATAGTTATCAGCGTGACTTTCTCAATCACCCGCATCATTACGAAACTTTTCAACTGGCGATGGCCGAATTGCTCAACCTGCTGGAAGTCCCAGGCTTGGCCGGTATACTCGCCACTACCCGCAAGATACTGACCTGGCCGATTAAAAAACTGTTGCGCATGGGGCGTAAAAGGCTACATATTACCGATACCAGTCAAGAAGTTGCCGTGTTAAACCAAATTTGCGAACACACGCTAATCCAGATGACCGATAAGCTTCTGGAAAGAACCGAACAAGGCAAGCAAACAACGTGGTGGAAAGAATGCGCCGTACAATTGCGTGTGCAGCGCCCTGCTCTCCTGGAACACTTTGCCACGGCAGCGCAAAACTATCATGTCAATTTTCAGGATGATATTGAAGCCACCGCCAATCGCCTGTACATCAAATTACAGGAACAACCGGTGGTATTAAACAGTTTACGCGCCACCCGCGCGACCACTGATGCCGCCGTTATTGCCATAGCGTTACAAACCGGTGGTATTGGTTTGCACGATTTAATCATCGCACCGGCCATGTTGACCGTAACGTCATTACTCACTGAAAGCGCCATTGGCAGCTACATGAATCGGCTGGAAGTGGAGCTCAAAAAAAATCAGCTGGCCACCGTCAAACAGACTTTGTTTATCGATACCTTACGCAACACATTGCTGGCACTGCCTGAGCAATTATCAGCGCCCGAGCATTTCAATATCCCTCTCAACCAGCTACAAGCAGCTGAAGCGCAACTCACAGATAAGAGACATGGCTTACGATTACTCTGATTTAGTCGAAAAAACCAAACAATGGGCCGCACAAGCCAGTGCATCGGGCTGGCTTAATAGCGTATCGGCAAAACAACTGTCTGATTTTGATGCCAGAACGCCAGACTCGCTATTTAACCATAACGATGCCAGACCCTTGATTGTCGCTTTTATGGGCGGCACCGGAGTTGGCAAAAGCACGTTGCTGAATCGACTGGCAGGCAGGGCTGTCGCCAGAACCGGCATAGAACGCCCCACTTCCCATGAAGTCACTTTATACCATCACCACAGCGTTACCATTAACAATCTGCCAGACAAATTACCCGTCGACCGCATCAAAATCGCCCAGCATGATGATGAATCCAAAAAAGACATTATCTGGATTGACATGCCGGATTTTGACAGTACCGAACAAAGCAATAAAGCCTTGGTGTTAGAATGGCTACCGCACATCGATGTGCTGATTTATGTGGTCAGCCCGGAACGCTACCGCGACGAAAAAGCCTGGCGCTTGTTACTGTCCGAAGGTGGCCGCCATGCCTGGCTGTTTGTGTTAAACCAATGGGATCGAGGGCAATCCGAACAATACGAAGATTTTAAACAACAGTTAAGTAAGGCCAGTTTTGTTGAACCTATTATCTTTAGGACGATCTGCGCCGAAAGCAATCAGCCGGATGAATTTGATGCCCTGCAAAACACCATAGCCTCGCTGGCCAACGCCAATACCGTAAAGCAACTGAAACAAAGAAGTTTGCAAGTTCGCAAAGATGAATTAAAGCTACAGCTGCAACAAAGCGCCCAGCTCCTCGGCTCAGCAAAAACTTTTCAGCAAACACCGGAACTGTGGCAGAAACAATGGGAACAGACGACAAGTCTATTACAACAAGGCTTTGACTGGCCTATCAAAAAACTGGCCACTTATTACGCCGACCATGCTGCGAATCTAACCGGCAAAGCGGTCAATAATGCAGCGGAAAAAACCGAACTGGCGTTATGGGATGATTGGGCGCAAGCGCGGTTTGCCGATGCGCTGGATCAGTTCATCCATAACACCGATCAATTGGGTTTACCTGCAATACCGCTAAAAAAAGAATTAAACGCAGTCCGCGAAAAAGCCCCCAAAATAGTCCAAACCCAAAGCGAACTGGCGGCCCGGCTAGCGTTGGCAAACCCTGGCAATGCCTTGCAACGCGGCTTTCTAAAACTCATGCGGGTTTTGGAATTTATCCTGCCGCTACTATCCATCAGCTGGGTGGCGTATCAGGTGTTTGTTGGTTATTACCAAAGCAATATGACCGATGTTGAATACCTCGGTATCGATTTCGCCGTACACAGCTCGTTGCTAGTCATTATCAGCTGGCTTGCGCCGTGGTTTATACAAAGACAACTCAAACCTTCTCTGGAAAAAAGCGTTCTTAATGGCTTAAAAAAAGGCCTGGACAATGCGATTAGCCTGATCGATGGCGAAGTTGGCGATGCTATCACGGCCATTAGTCAACAACATAGCCAGCAGATCAAACAAGTCGCGGCAATTATTGAACAATGTGCCGTTGCCGACAGCCAGCAAAAACGCATCACTGGCGATAATCCCCTGTCGCGTATGTTGATTGATTAATTTTTTTTCGTTCGACAAATTCTAGCAAAATAATACTTTTGACATTATGCCGCCACCTCGTGAACGTTACAGACGCTTTAGTGACATTTCTGTCAGCGAAAGAATATTAAATACGGTATTTTTGCTAACCATTGGACTGGGTTACTTCGTTGCCCTGGCTAATTTGTACTACACCCACCAAGGCCAGGACGGCAAGGCTGGCATTTCCTTTTATGATGTCGTTATCAGTTACCACGGCTCCAACAACCAAACGCGCCTGGGTACAGCCATTAATGGCATTATGGAACCTAATCTTAAATTCAAAAGTGATAAAGATGTCATCTTGCAGTGGATACAGGAAGGTGCCGAAGAGCCGGGTTACAACGAAAAAATTGCCCCAATCCTAAACCGGGATTGTGTTATCTGCCACATGCCCAGCATCAACCCTTCGCTACCTGACCTGACAAATTACAAAACTGTATCTGAAGTAGCTCATGCTGGCGGCGCAACCATACCGCGATTAATCCGAGTATCGCATATTCATTTATTTGGTATTGCCTTTATTCTGTTTTTTATCGGTAAAATTTTTATACTGTGCGACATCAATGTTTATGTAAAACGCGTAGCGGTAGTCATTCCATTTGCAGCCATGTTACTGGATGTGTTGTCGTGGTTTATTACCAAGGAAGTTTCATCTTTCGCTTACGTGGTTATTTTTAGTGGCGCATTAATGGGAATGTCTATGGGCTTACAAATTTTTCTTAGCATCTATCAAATGTGGTTTTTTCCAAGAAAAATAGAATAGAAAAATAGCGTATGACAAATGGCTATGGGTTAGTGGCTCACGCAAACCCATAGCTGACTGCCTTAAGAAACCTGACAGATAGCCACGTCTTCTTGAACTGGCGAAGTCTGTACGCCATATTCTGACTTTAATAGATAAAACATTAAACCAAAGAAAACCACATCATGAAACACTAGCCCCCACAGCAAGCCGTATTGAAAAACGGAATAGACCAGCAAAGGCAAGGCTATCAAAAGCCGCCCACGTAAAATCAGAAGATAATAACCGGTAAAAAACAACAGCGAGATAAAGATACCATTAGAAGCCATGAACTCAAGATACGAATTGTGGGCATGATATAAATTACCGTCGATCTGTAACCACACTTTTCGCGTCGCATTACCCAAAAACGGCCTTTGCATAAATAAGGTTAAAAATTCGTTAAATATGTAGTCTCGCCCCGATAAATCCACGCCATCTTTACCTCTGTTAAAATTGTCAATCAGGCTTGATAGATAATAAACACAAACCACGCAGCCTGATGTAAATGAAGCCAATAAAACCCGCCAGTTATTACAATAAAACATCAGAAAACCAATTCCAGCCGCAACGATGGCTGTTCTGTTAAATGACGTAACAAAACCTACAAGCAGTATGGCAATACAGAGCAATAACACCCGCCTGGATAACTGCGATTTAATCGCCATCAAAATCACAAAACCAACCAAAACCTTAAAAGCATAGGCACTTGAGTTAACGCTTAAGCCAAAAACCCGGTTGTAGTAGACAATACCTTCGCCAATTTTGGATTTTGACCTAAATTTGATCAAAATGGATGCAAGCTGAAAATATTAAATACATAAAAATCAATTACTTAAAATTTTTCCAGATACCACTTCCAACTGACTTTATCCGTTTGGCGAAGGTATTGAGTAGAGTAAATCAGTATCGCCAACCTGGGTTTGACCTTTAAAATCTATCGCGAAAAAAGAGTGTGTTCCGGCAATATATTCAGCCGCACCCAGTGCAATTTCAACAAAAACCAGCACCAGAACAATAATTAAATCTTGTTTTCGAAATACCAGTCCGATAAACAAGGAAACCAGAATCAGCAGCACATGAGGAAAAGCGCCTAATAATGATTTTTCAAAGTTTTCGATAACAGGATTAGCCAGCAAAAAGACAACAACGGACAACATGGCTGCTAGGAACAACAACAGCGTACCCAGTATATGCTCAACCTTCAGAAAACTAATATCCCAGCCTTGGCGACAAGACAGCAGCATTCGATAGAAAGCAATGGGGAGCAACAGTAAATTAAAGACCGGCGAAAAAAACACCGTTGTCGACAAAAAAGCAATTAGCCCAAGCATTTAGGCCTTTGAAAAATAAATTTATTGTTCAATAGAGTACGGGCGGGCTATCTAAAGCGAGGCAATTTCGAAGTGGCTCAAGTATAAAGTCATTGCAGCGTATTGTCAGTAAAGTAATTCAATCAAAACATGTGAAATATTACCGGTTTTAAAAACAATGAAAACACAATTTTGTCTATTAAAGTTAAAAACACACTCACGTTTTAACTGAGTGGCATCAGAAACTATTAAGACGCTACATTTTGAAAAAACGCCGCTCACGATGAATTTATCGTGCCATGATTCACGTAGCCTTCGACAAGCTCACTGGACAAGCGGTTATCCCATGTTAAGTTAATACGACAATCTCCCCAATAAAGTCTGGACTGTAAATTGATTATAGTAGCAATGACGGTTATTATTTCTAGGTGTAATGCGTCACAGACGCTTTCATAACGATTAACAAGTTATTTATAACGGATTTTAATTTCTAGGTTCATTACGACTAGAGGTAACGTCCACTGTCACCCATAATCATAACTAGAAAAATAATATGAAAAAAATATTGCTAACTTTATTGTTTACTCTTTTCGCATTTCATTATGCTGAAGCTTATGCCACTAGCCATCATAGCGGCCACATAGGTGGTGCACGTAGTGCAGGCGATAACAACTGCACAAAACCACGCATGGAGAAGTTTTTGCCGCCTAATATGGCAACAGTTGCGCCAGGCGCGGAGTTTTCATTTGCAGTCTTTAATATGGACAAATCTGATCAGATTGTCGTCACAGTAAAAAAACTTCCTGTTGAGGTCATTACTGAATTTAAAGCTCCGTTTTATTGGGTGACAGGTAAATTGCCAGATAGCTTGCGGAATACAGTAGCCCGCATAAATGCCAAGATCAATAAAAAAACGAATAGCTGTGAAGCTGAAAATGGATGGTTAGTAAAAATATCTGAATAATGCTTTGTTCACTGTATGCAAATCGGGTGTAACCTAACATTGCCCGATTTGGTAACTACTCAGCCGTCCAAAAGATAGGGTAAAAGGTTTTTATTTGTCCACGGAAAGCACAAAAAACACGGAAAAATGTGGGCATTTTGTCGCAAAAAGAAGTATTATCGAAAACTTTTTGTGTCTTTTGTGCTTTCCGTGGACTTTGTTGTAACATCCACTGAGTAGCTACCCGATTTGCCAGCATTTTGTTTTCGGATTTTCCTGTAAACTGACCGCTCTTATCCATCACCTACCTTTGCTCATGCTGAGTTACCGCCACATCTTCCATGCAGGAAATTTTGCCGATGTTTTAAAGCATCTGGTTCTCATACACATCATTGACTACCTGAAAAAAAAAGATAAACCGTTTTGTTACATCGATACCCATGCAGGCCCTGGAAAATACCCGCTAGACAATGAGTTCGCCCTAAAAAATCGAGAATTTGACAGTGGCATCAGTCAATTGTGGCATCGTGATGATTTGCCAGAGCTTGTCGCACGTTATGTTGATTTAGTGAAACAATTTAATGACACCGGCGATTTAAAGAGTTATCCCGGATCGCCCCTGATTGCACAGCACCTACTACGCAAGCAAGATCATCTGTTTTTATGCGAATTGCACAGCACCGAAATTGCCTTGTTAACAAAACGGTTTAAAGGCATCCGAGGCGTGGATGTTGTCCATGCAGATGGCTTAAAACATGGTTTGAGCTTACTACCACCCAGCCAGCATCGCGGCTTGGTGATGATCGACCCATCTTATGAAATAAAAAATGACTACCGGCTGGTAGTAGACACTTTGTTGGCCATGACCAAACGTTTTGCTACCGGCACTTATGCCCTGTGGTATCCGGTTATTGAGCGCGATCGTAACCACCGATTAGAAAAAGCCATCATCGCTACCGGCATAAAAAATGTGCAGTTATTTGAATTGGGAGTGCGTGCTGATAGCAGCGGGCACGGCATGACAGCAAGCGGTATGATAGTCATTAACCCACCGTGGACATTAGCCGCCCAGATGGAGCAAACTTTACCTTATTTAGCTAAGGTACTGACTGATAAAGCAGACGGTATTTACCGGATAAAAGTTTTGGCTGGCGAATGATTATTATCGGTTGAAATTCAGCTGATAGCAGGTATATTAACTACTGAACCGCTTTATTGCTTAATCCATAAAAAGCATGATACTCTTGAAAAACACTTCGCAAAATCTACTTTAATCGTCAGGATTATTTAATGACACCGCGTTACTTAAAATACCTCTGGTTTTCGTTTGCCCTGTTTTTGCCCTCTTTGTCACTGGCCGCAGAGGATTTGGCGACAGCCGCCCTGCCCCATTTAAATTTAACCCAGCATTGGACAGGCTATCTGTCTTTGGTTTTATTTGCTGTCGCTTACTTGTTTGCCATGACCGAAGAAGTAACCGACTTACGCAAATCCAAGCCTATGGTGCTGGCTGCCAGTTTAATTTGGGTGTTTATTGCCAGTATCTATGCGCGTGACGGCATGAGTGAGCAGGCAGGCCTGGCGTTCCGCGCTTCTTTGGAAGGTTACGCCCAGCTGTTTTTGTTTATTATGGTGTCGATGACTTATCTAAACGCCATGGAAGATCGGGGGGTATTTGAAAGTCTTAGAATCTGGCTGCTCAGCAAAAATTTCAGTTATCGGCAATTATTTTGGATAACCGGCATCCAGGCATTTTGTATCTCATCAATGTGCAATAACCTGACCACAGCTTTGCTCATGGGTTCGGTGATTGTCGCCATGGGCAAAAATGAAAAAAAATTCGTCACCCTGGCTTGCATCAACGTTGTGGTAGCCGCCAATGCAGGCGGTTCTTTTAGTCCTTTTGGCGACATTACCACCTTGCTAGTCTGGCAAAAAGGCGTAGTGCCGTTTGGAGATTTCTTTGCGTTATTGATACCTGCCATCGTTAACTTTGCTATACCGGCTGCCGTGATGCACTTTGCCATCCCTAAAAAACAACCTGAAGCAGTACAGGAAGACCAAGCAATGAAACGCGGTGGCTTTATCATCATCTTTTTGTTTGTTATGACTATTATTACTGCGGCGACCTTTGAAAATTTTCTGGGATTACCTCCGGTTGCCGGCATGATGATGGGCTTAACCTATCTGAAGTTTTTCAGTTTTTACCTGCAAAAAACAGCGGATCATTCAGATCATCCTTCGCATGAATTAACCGATTCCGAGGTGACTAAACTTCAACCACAAGCCGTAAACGGTAAAATAGACTATTTTGCCCCCATGAAGATGATGAACGCTCCGCAATACAAAGAAGCGGCGTTTGATCAACCTTTCGATGTGTTTAATAAAGTGGCTAATCTGGAATGGGACACGCTGTTGTTTTTTTACGGTGTGATGGTTGCCGTTGGTGGCCTGAGTTTCATTGGCTATTTAGAAGTGGCCTCCACGCATTTGTATTCGGACATTAATCCAACTGTTGCCAATATTTTGGTCGGGATTGCATCTGCGTTCATTGATAATGGCACCATCATGCTTGCCGTATTAACGATGGAACCTAACATTTCTCAAGGCCAGTGGTTGTTGGTAACGTTAACCGCCGGTGTCGGGGGTAGTTTGTTAGCTGTGGGCTCTGCTGCGGGTGTAGGCTTAATGGGGCAAGCGAAAGGTGTTTATACCTTTACCAGTCATTTAAAATGGATGCCGGTGATTGCTTTGGGTTATGTGGGCAGTATTGTGGTGCATTTTTTGATTAATGGGCGGTATTTTTAATTTCGTTAACTACAGAAAACTGATAGGCCGCAAAGAGGAATGTCTTATTTGTTTTTATGCCCGCCCCACTTGTCAACCAAGGCGAAAAGGAGTAAAAAATATCGCGGCCACGATAAAATTACTATGCGCAATAGTTTTGAGTAGTGGTTCCACGCAGAATAAAAATTGTTGTCTCCATATCTACAAACATAAGGGGAATAAGCATGAAAATAATCTCACCAACTCTACATGGATACCTAGACTACGTAACAGTCATATTATTCGTAATTGCACCGACCTTCTTCGGATTAACAGGCGCGGCAGGGATATTGGCCTATGCACTGGCCGGAATTCATCTAACCATAACCCTTCTAACTGATTTTCCACTGGGTGTTGCCAAACTGATTCCTTTTACAATCCACGGATGGATTGAACGCATAGTAGGCCCTGTTTTGGTATTGCTGCCTTTTGGTCTAGGATTTGATGGTTTAGCACAGATTTTTTATATTGTAGTCGGTGTTATAATTATCACGGTTGGGTTGCTGACGGATTATCAGCGAACCTAAACAATTTGAGCACTATAACAACGCGGTAAGGTGCATTCCGTTGTATGAAATACCCGCCACGCAGCGGAATATCCTACGCTATTCCGCTCTACGCATTACGGGCTGCTCTGGTTAAAGCAGGCAAGAAATTAAAGCTTTTATTTCTTGGTCATGAAAAAATACACGTTGTTGCATTCCAGTGTCATTTTCTGAGCATTTTTTTCAACCGCAGTACAGGTTTCAAATTTTGATCTTCCAGGCACCGTTTGTTTAATTATTTTGCCATCTTCAACGGAGTATTGAACAATAGCGCGTATTTCAGAAGACCGCGCATTAATATCCGAATCGGTTGACATACCTTCCATCGTGCCATCGTTACGAAAAGTCCACGTCGAACTCAGTTTTTTAGCATGACTACCATCACTATTATTCGATTCAGAATCGATTTGCCAAGTGCCCAAAATATCGGTTTCAGTTAATTTTACTTCGGCATTTGCAGCAAACGTCACAAATAAAAGAATCAGTGTTGTTCTTAATAACATAAATAAGCGCCTTTTAATTTTAATTATCGGAGTCTCAATATACCATAACCTTCCAGTGACTTCTCATTAGCCGCAGTAAACACTCAGTCGCGGTGATGATGGTGGAATTTCTTGATCAGTCAGTATTTAAGCACGCAGCGTGTTTCTATCGAACGCGAATGTGACGAGTAGATTAAGACCCGTCACAGAATGAAATTGCTCGGAAGGCAGGAGACTTAATATTTCACTACGCCGCAAACGCTTCTACCACCTGCATCACCTGTTGCCAAGGTGGCATTAGTCACATCGGCTGATGCGGGTGTGTAACCAGCGGGAATATTTGCATAGTTGTCAGGGGCGGCATGAATAATTACCGCACTACCGTCTGCATCAAAAAGATCCTTAACCTTAAAACGATCTGTTCTAAATTCGGTCTTTGCTGCGCCATTTTTGTTTACCAACAAAACAGGTAAATCACCATTGTGATCCTTATGATTGCTAGTGGGATCAAGCTTAAAGTGCCCTCCTGCTGAAGTAAAAGGAGGTGTGGCATTTACAATAGTACATTGTCCGGTTGTATGAACATGAAAGCCATGAAAACCAGCCGGAAGCCCAGTGACATTTACCTTAACTTTCACGTTATGTTTGTGCTGGGAAAACTCTACTTTTCCTATAATCTTACCCGCCTGATTATAAAGTTTAGCCTTGGCTTCATTGCGTTTTTCATACGCATGCAAGGGAACACACAAAAGACCAATTATCATCCCAAATATATACTTTTTCATGATATTTACCCTTATAGTTATGTGACTTGTCTGAGTTAAACGGTTTGTATTATTAGTTGAATCCACCTTAACTTAGTTCCTCTCTGAAATAATAAATAGTTCAAGCACACAGATCGCAACTAAAGCCTCCAGAACATCTACAATTGTTGTGCTAAAACTAGTTTGGTTATCACATATTTTCACACTCTCTACAAGTAAATATTTCACACTTTTATGGCGTAATTACAAAAATATTGTAACTGCTCGATAGATGTTAAAAATAAAGTCCACGGAAACCAAAAGTAGGCGCTTTTAAGCGGCACAAAAGGGCACCCTTCAAAAGTAGTGAACAGTTTACGAAAGAATCATGCCAATTTTGTGGGCATGTCTTTCTATTAAAGTTTCATAACGCAATGATTAAATACGGGTTAAATATATAAACCAATCTGTATAAAGGTTTTTGCCGGTTTGAATTGTTCACTATTTTTATGCATAAAATGAAGGGTGCCCACAAAAGACATAAAAAGTTTTCGGTAATATTCTTTGTTTGCGACAAAATACCTACACTTTTCCGTGTTTTTTGTGTTTTCCGTGGATAGATAAAAACGTTGTACCCTATCTTTTGGACGACTGAGTAGTTACAAAATATCGGCAATAAAAAAGGCCGAGGTAATCGGCCTTTTCTTTGTTAGTGCAGCAGTCCCTGCAACAAGCCATTCAGCTTATGCACAAAGGCCGCCGGATCGTCCAACTGCCCGCCTTCACTTAAGATAGCCTGATCAAACAAGATATGCGTCAAGTCGGCAAAACGGCTGTCATCCTGTTCGGTTTTCATACGCGCCACTAAAGGATGGCTTGGATTGATTTCGAATATGGGTTTTTTACCCATGCCCATACCGCCCATCATTTGCCCTGCTTCTTTCATGATGCGTTCCATGTTAAGGCTCATGCCGTACACATCGGCCACTAAACAGGCAGGGGATTCCGTTAAGCGATGGCTTAACTTAACTTCACTGACTTTATCGCCCAACACATCTTTAATTTGTTTCAGGACAGATTCAAAGTCTTTGTTCACTTCTTCCTGATTTTTTTGGTCTTCTTCATCGGCCAGTGAGCCTAAATCCAGATTGCCTTTGGCAACAGATTCCAGATGTTTACCGTCGAACTCATCCAGATGTGACACCAGCCATTCATCAATACGGTCAGACAGCAACAACACTTCAATGCCTTTTTTACGGAAAATTTCCAGATGCGGACTGTTCTTGGCAGCGGAAAAGGTTTCGCCAGTGACATAATAAATCTTTTCCTGACCTTCTTTCATACGGCCTACGTAATCTTCCAGCGCTACCTCTTGCTTATCGGTATTGGCATGGGTTGAAGCAAAACGCAGTAATTTAGAGACACGATCTTTGTTGCTGTGATCTTCAATCGGGCCTTCTTTAATAACCGCACCAAATTGTGACCAAAAAGTGGCGTATTTTTCAGGATCATTTTTTGCCAGACTTTCCAGCATACCCAACACTTTTTTAACCGCACCGGATTTGATATTGCTGATTTGCTTGCTTTGTTGCAAAATTTCGCGCGATACATTCAAAGGCAAGGAGTTGGTATCAATAATCCCCTTGATAAAACGCAAATAACGCGGCATTAACTGCTCGGCATCATCGGTAATAAATACTTTGCGTATGTACAGTTTGACACCGTGCTTGGCTTCTCTGTCCCACATATCAAACGGAGCACGAGTCGGCACATACAGCAATAAAGTATATTCGTTAGTGCCTTCAACTTTACTGTGTACGTGCGTTAATGGCTCTTGGTAATCGTGGGAAACATGCTTGTAAAACGAGGCATAATCTTCCTCGGAAATATCCTGACGCGCTTTCGTCCACAAGGCAGAAGCGCTGTTGATGGTTTCTTCTTCGATTTGTGCAACCGGTTTAGCGTCGGATTTTTCGGTATCGTCTGCATTCTCCTCGCTGTCATCTTCATAAGACGGCATGACTTCCTTATCCATAACAATGGGTAAAGCGATATGATCAGAGAATTTTCTAACAACGGAGCGAATACGGTAACTGTCTAAAAATTCGTCCTCACCTTCTTTTAGATGCAGAACGATTTCTGTGCCGCGCTGGGCTTTTTCGACCGTTTCCAGGGTGTAATCACCCTCGCCTGCCGATTCCCAACGTGCGCCTTCACTCTTATCGCTACCGGCTTTGCGGGTGGTCAAAGTGACTTTATCAGCAACGATGAATGCAGAATAAAAACCGACACCAAACTGGCCAATTAATTCGCTGTCTTTAGCTTGTTCGCCAGTAAGGGCTTCAAAAAACTGTTTGGTGCCAGATTTGGCGATAGTACCGATATGCTCCTGAACTTCGGCGCGGGTCATCCCTATACCGTTATCGGTAATGGTAATGGTGCGCTGGTCTTTATCGAAGGCAATACGGATTTTTAAGTCGCTGTCGCCGTCATAGAGTTTGTCGTTGGACAAGGCCTCAAAGCGCAGTTTGTCTACCGCATCGGAACCGTTGGAAATCAGTTCGCGCAGGAAAATCTCTTTGTTGCTGTACAAAGAGTGAATCATCAAGTGCAGCAGGTGTTTAACTTCGGTTTGAAAGCCCAGGGTTTCTTTTTTTACTTCAACAGTCATTTTTATCAATCCTCATTAATCAAAAACAATGCAAGAAATTTGGGGGCGAATTGATTTTTTTCAAGACTAATTTTGTTGAGGGGCTAATTTTTTAACTTTGCTACACATTTTTTTTGACAGAATGGATGACATAAGGGGGAGACCTTACGTCATCACAACACAACCGCTAACTTATAATGATTTAATTAACTGGATGCCTTCTTTTAAAGCCGCAGTAGCTTTTTCAACTTCACCCGTTCTTTCCTCACATTCATGCTGTCTTGCTTTTAATCAGACAAATAATATTCGACGGTAGAAACTACCCTGATTTTTTTGATATGCGGGTTGT
>NZ_FUKJ01000179.1 GCF_900163745.1 Crenothrix polyspora | reverse complement strand
ACCGAAGACAAAAAACCAGTAGCTGCCTTTGTTGGTGGCAATTAATGTGCGAAAACCGCCGCTGTAAATATTCGCACCATCCCTAGATAAAATTAGCGATATAACTGTCTAAGCGACATCAAGCCAAGCAATGGTAGTCTTTTATGTTACTTACAGGTGAATACATATCGGTCGGTGAAGCCAAACGGAAGCCGCCTTTTGCACAGCGGCAGGTCACGCTGAGCTTCCAGGACTATATCCAGCTCGAAGCAGACAAAAATTATTGGCATGCACAGTTCCAGCACGCGCAGGCCAAAATAAACGAACTCAAGAGTCGGGTTGCCGACCTGGAGGCACAAGTGGAAGACCTAACCCACCGGCTGTATGGCAACCACAGTGAAAAAGGCCAGACACATTCCGAATCCCAACTACCTGCGCGTAAAAAAAAGAAACGAGGTCACCAGGCAGGCACACCAAGGTTTCCCCGTGCGCCAAAACCTGATTTGCCTGTTATTGAAGAACACAGCGTGTTGCCCGAAGCCGGACGCGTTTGCCCTTGCTGTGGACTGCCCTACCATGAGATCAACAATACAGAAGATGCCGAAGTGTTGGAGATTGAGGTCAAGGCGCATAAGCGCGTCATCCACCGGCACAAATACGTCAAGACCTGCCAATGTGAAGGGGGCACAGCCGTGCTAACGGCGCCGCCACCGTTGCGCCTGTTCAACCGTAACCTGTACGGAATCAGTGTCTGGACGGAGGTGTTGCTGGAAAAATTCCAGTACAGCCGTTCACTCCATAGTATTTGCAAAGATTTTGCCCAGCGTGGCTTACCCCTCGCTGCCGGGACGCTAACCGATGGCTTTAAACGGATGCCCAGCTTGTTTGCCCCTGTCATCCAGCAATTTGAGACCAAACAACTGGGTGAAACCCTGTTTCACAATGACGAAACCTATTGGAAAGAATATGAACTCACCGAAAGCAAACGGAATACCCATTGGTATTTATGGCTGTTCCGTAGTCAGTCGGTGACCCTTTTTATCGCTGCCGACAGCCGCAGTGGCGATACCCCCATAGGGTATTACCAGAAGTTGACCGCATTAGGTTACGTGATTGTCGTCTGTGACCGTTACAGTGCCTACAAACGGCTGGCCAGACACAACCGGCGGATCATCCTGGCCTTTTGCTGGGCACATGTACGGCGGGATTTCCTGGGTTATGCCCGTGGTTACCCTGACCTGTGCGGCTGGATGCAGCATTGGGTCGACCAGATTGCCGGCCTGTACCATATCAACCATCAGCGCCTGTCCCACTGGAACCCCGACGTGCCCTTGACAGCACAACCGGTGGAATTCAACAGCCAACAGGCGGCGCTGGAACAGGCCATCGCCCAGTTGAAAGCCGATTGCACCCAGGCATTATTGGCACTCGACCCCAAGGCACAAAAAATCCAGACAGCCGTTTTAACCAGCCTGCAGACACATTGGGCTGGGCTGACCGTCTTTGTAACCAACCCCGCCGTACCCATGGACAATAACTTGGCTGAACGCACTATCCGTAGCGCTGTCCTGGGGCGCAACAATTACTTTGGTTCCGGTGCAATTTGGAGCGCCGAGTTAGCCGCACAGCTCTTCTCCATCTTTGCCACACTACAACAATGGGGGATCAACCGACAGCGATGGCTTTATGAATATCTGACAGCCTGCGCCCAAAACCATTGCAAACCGCCAGATGAACTGACGGATTTCATTCCCTGGCTTATGCCTGATGGACGACGTGCATCGTTGTCCCATTTGCTGGGGTAGTCTGTGGGGTAGTGCGAATATTTACCGATGCGGAACAGTATGTCATTGAAGAAATACGAAAAATGGGTAATGTTGCCCTGCATAGCTG
>NZ_FUKJ01000097.1 GCF_900163745.1 Crenothrix polyspora | reverse complement strand
GCTCAAAAAATGACTGCACGAGGTTTTACCATTAGTGCCTGTAATACCGATAACATCAATACGCTGCGATGGCTCACCATAAAAACGACTGGCTATTGCGCCAAGTTTTAGTCCTAAATCGACAATGGCAATCATGGGTACTGCGTTGATCTGGGCTGCCAGCGCCGAGCCATTTCCAGCGGGATCATAGACAATAGCACCTGCCCCCTTAGCCAGAGCCTGCTGCGCATGAAGCAAACCATGCTGATTAGCACCCGCCAACGCAATAAATACATTGCCCAAAACGACTTCACGACTATCCAAGGCTAGCCCTGTAACGTCGCTATCGTTATCGACCCAAACCCAGTCGCCCAGCAAAGCATTTAGCTTCATAACGGTCGAATCACTCCCTTTTTGGTCAACAAAATTGGCATGGTATTCTCTTCATCCGGTGCAACTTCCATAATACGCAACGCACCAGCCATCACTTTTGAAAATACCGGCGCAGACACCAAGCCACCGTAATAATCCCCTGCTGAGGGTTCATCAATCATCACCACAATAATCAGCCGAGGATTACTCGCCGGTGCCATACCGGCAAAAACCGCAAAATAACTTTTCTCAGAATAACCGTGCGAACCGGCTTTTTTTACGGTTCCGGTTTTACCGGCAACCTTATAACCATCCACACGTGCTTCGTAAGCCGTCCCTTCTTTAGAAATAACAGTTTCCAGCATAGCCCTTACTTTTTTGGCTGTTTTAGCAGAAAACACTCTTTGGGCATCAATATCCTCATCGCGTTTCAGTAAACTGACCGAATGCAATACGCCATCATCCGCTAAAGCCGTATAAGATCTTGCCAACTGCAAGGCAGAAACATTCAAACCATAGCCGAATGACAAGGTTGCTATGTCAAACTCACGCCAGCGCTGATAATCCAGCAAGTTGCCACTGGCTTCACCAGGAAATCCCGAACCTGCCGAAACACCAAAGCCAAGCTTGTGATAAACGCCCCAAAAATAATCCGGCGGCATTTTTAATGCCATTTTGGCAACGCCAATATTACTGGACTTTTTTAATACCCCAGTAGCATCCAGCGTCCCATAGTTATGTACGTCCCTGACGGTGTGCTTACCAACCGGAAAAATGCCGTGTGTTTCAAAAAGCTCATTAGACCGTATGTAACCACCATCCATCGCCGCTGCCACAACAAATGGCTTAACCGTAGAACCCGGCTCAAATATATTGGTTAACGCCCGATTTCTATATAACGATTCCTTTAAATTTGTTTTGGTATTGGGGTTAAAAGAAGGCTGATTGACGGCGGCCAAAACTTCACCACTCTTTGCATCCAACACGACTAATGTGCCAGACTTGGCCCGGTGATGATCCACCGCCGACTGCAACTCCCGATAGGCCAGATACTGAATGCGCTGATCGATGCTCAATTCGAGCATTTTACCGGCGACGGGTTCCTTGATGTTTTCAACATCACCAATAATCTGACGCTGGCCATCTCTGATGACCCGCTTGCTGCCCGGCGTACCTTTCAAAAGATTTTCATAGCTACGCTCAAGGCCTTCCTGACCGATATCATTAACGTCAGTAAAACCAATTAAATGCCCAGATACTTCCCCTGTAGGATAAAATCGCTTAAAGCTGTGCTCCACATTAACGCCAGGTAGCTCCAATGCCCTAACCTGATCGGCAATCACCGGATTAATTCTTTGTGCTAAATAAGAAAACTTTGACTTTGCATTGAGCAGCTCTGTTGCCTTTTGCGCAGGTAAAGCCAATATTTTTAGCATTTTCCTAACTTTTAAGGCTTTATCTTTCTTATACTCACTTCGCACTTCGTTTTTTTGATCGGCGGTTAATGGCTGATGCTGCGCTTTTTTAAGCTTTTTTTCTAAAGCTAAAATTTGATTTTCATCATCAACATTAAGCTGCCTTGGCACTACAGAAACAGTCTGCACTGGCGAACTGATTGCCAATGGCGCACCATTTCTGTCAGTAATCATGCCTCTGTACGCTGAAACAGAGACATCATCAACATGGCGCATATCACCCTGTTCTTTTAGGTATTTTTTGCTAATCACCTGTAAATCAACAGCACGGGCCACTAAAATAAGCATACAGCCCATCATGAGCGCCACAACAAATTTTCTTCTACCGGAAAAATCACTAGCAGGCTTACGCGCTTTATTATTGCGACTGCTTCGAAATTCGACCATTTACGGTTTTATGTAAATTGTTTTTTCGCGCAAGGGCATAACAAGCCGCAATTCCTTAAGCGCACTCTGTTCCACTCGATTCTGATCCGCCAAAGTTGTCAATTCCAATTGCATTTGACCCCATTCCACTTCATACTGATCTAACGCTCTTTCCTGTTTTTCAATGTCAATAAATAACAGCCGCGAATAATACTTACTGTAAATAACCGCTGAAGCCGATGCCAACAGCGCCAATAACAGACCTATCGAACTGATTGTAAAAACTCGATTCATTAACCAACTCGCTCGGCTGTGCGCAATACGGCGCTACGGGCTCTTGGATTTTCAGCAAGTTCGGTCTTCCCTGCCTTTATTGCCTTACCTATTTTTTTCAATACTCCTTGAGCAATATCAATTTCCCTGATCGGTAATCTGCCCGGATCAAATTTGGCACCCTCTTCATCCCTGATAAAACGCTTAACAATCCTGTCTTCCAGCGAATGAAAAGAGATAATAACCATGCGCCCACCAGGTTTTAATACGTGTATCGATTGGCGCAAAACGTCTTTTAATTCATCCAGCTCCCTGTTAATTTCAATACGTATGGCTTGGAAAGTGCGCGTCGCGGGGTGTTTATGCTTCTCCTTAAACGGCACAGCCTCTGCAACCAAAGTAGCCAACTGTTTGGTGTCGGTAATCGGCGACAATACCCGGCTCTCAATAACCGCCTTGGCGATACGTCTTGCAAATCGCTCTTCACCGTATTCGAATAAAACGCGAACCAGCTCCTTCTCATCTACATTTGCCAACCACTCCTGAGCTGAAACACCGGCAGTTTCATCCATACGCATATCCAATGGGCCATCGCGCAAAAAACTAAAACCTCTTTCAGGGTTATCCAATTGCGGGGATGACACGCCCAAATCCAGCAAGATACCATCTATTTTCCCGACCAAACCTTCACCTGCTGCAACGCTTGCCAATGCCGAAAAACAGCTGTGCTTAAGCATAAAGCGATTATCCTGCCGCATTGTCTTAGCGATATCTGAATCTATTGCATCCACATCACGATCAAAAGCCAACAAATTACCCGATGCGCCCAGCATCGATAAGATCCCTTGACTATGCCCGCCTCGTCCAAACGTACAATCCATATAAACACCCTCTTCCTTGATTGCCAGCTGTTCCAAAACTTCAGCCAGCAGAACGGGTTTGTGTTGCACTAGTTAAATCCTCTTAAAAAAATAAATTGCCTAAATCATCCAGCCCTTCAACATCCTCGCTATCCATAAATTGGAGTTCTTTTTTAGCCCATATTTCTTCATTCCAGACCTCGAAGCGATTTAGCTGTCCGACTAAAACCACTTTTTTGTGCAAATTTGCGAAATTTCTTAATTTTTCTGGCAAAAGAATACGCCCCTGGGTATCCATTTCGCATTCATAAGCATTGCCAATAAGAAATCGTTTCAATTTGGCCGCCATCTTATTGAAAGCAGGCAGCTCTTTGATTTTTTTTTCGAGTTCTTCCCATTCAGGCAAAGGATAAATCCAAAGACAACCCTCCATCCCAACGCAACGCTCATCCACAGCAACAGTAACGATCATTTGACATGCGCAAGTTTCTTGCACCCGACTCCGATAACGCGTGGGTATCGCAAAGCGGCCTTTTTCGTCAAGATTAACGGTAGTGTTGCCTCGAAACAATATTCCCCCGTCAAGTTCGGCTTATTAACTCCACAAAACACCACAGAGTTCCATAAAATCACCACAAAATATCCACTTGAATTTAGAATAGCACAAGCAATGGGGAATTCAAGTAAAAACTTGCTTTTTTGACAACAACTTAGAACTAAACCATAGAGATCTGTAAAACTATAAAACGCTCAAAAGTAAATTGTATTTTTATCAGTTTGTTAGCTAATTTAATCGCTAACTTGCAATTAGCTAAGGTGACAGCTTATTTTTCAAAAGCTTATATGCACTGTAAAATTTACTGAAATACACTTTTTTAATTAGTTTTGATGCCTGTATAACTGGCTCAATATACGTCGTCAAAAACTCTCAAAATACAGGCGGCCTGAAAATGCCAATTGCTCAAAGCGAGCCAAAGCCTATGTATTTTAAACGTATGCAAAACCATTAACTGCTGGATTAATTTACCCAGCATAGAGGATTACAACCCAACATTGCATATCATAGAGACACAAGATTTTGTGTCTCTACACACCGATGTGCTATCTATGGTTACTTATTAAATGCAATACACTGATAAAACTAATACTTTTTATGGTTATCGACATTGATTAAAAATAAAGTCTAACATCAATACTCTTTCTTCAATTGTACCTTCTTTTTAAGATACCCATGAATCCCATCAGCAAAACTGCGGGAGTTACAAGCTGAATCCACGAAAAATTAAAACCAAAAATGTACCCCGACAATAAATCGGGTTTCTTCTGCCTTTTTCCCCTGCGCCCTAATCGCATCGGCGGCTGAGCCAAATGTATTCGCCCATTCTATGCCGATATACGGTGCGAACTCACGCTTAAACTCATAACGTAACCTTAGACCCGCTTCTATATTGGATAAACCGCTGCTAATCAGGCGAGACGGATCGCTTTGGCTATAAAAATTCACTTCAAGACGAGGTTGCAGGATAAGCTTTTGGGTTATCAGCAAGTCATACTCTGATTCAAGACGAAATGCCGCGCGGCCTTGTTCACCAATATAGGCTGTCGCCTCTATATATATCCAGTAGGGTGCAAATCCCTGAATACCAAAGGCTCCCCACGCGCGATCAGCACCTAAGCCACTGTCATAACGCACGCCAACCTGGGTATCCCAATAGGCCGTCAGCGCATGCCCCCAAAGCAACTCATTACGGGCGCTCTTGAATGTCCCCTGATCAATTTCACCTTCAGCCCTGACGATGAGGCGGTTATAGTCACCTCCAAACCAGGCTTGCCAATCGTAAGTCATTGAAAAGTCATCGCGTGCTCTAACACCTTCTAATC
Organism: Crenothrix polyspora; assembly: GCF_900163745.1. GTDB lineage: Bacteria > Pseudomonadota > Gammaproteobacteria > Methylococcales > Methylomonadaceae > Crenothrix > Crenothrix polyspora_B. Next base: position 13,566 of record NZ_FUKJ01000097.1, on the reverse strand, counting down.
GATCAACAATTAACGCTCCCAATGTGTGCCCGTCACCCATTATGGGTTTTGATAAGCCACTAAAATCCAGCCCATCTGTATAAGCATGGGGATCACGTTTTGTTGTCGATTGCGTAAGATCTTGCTTTGGACTATGACCAGTATGCTTCATAGCCTTGGTTTCTGGCTTAGGCTCATGCGACATCATGCCAGCATGATCCATACTGCTGTGATCATGTCCTGGCATCATCTCCATGATGCCAGATTCAGGCTCTGCCGCCCCAACACGCGTATTTGCAAACACAATGCTTAGAGCTACAAAAACCAGCTTCACAAAAATACAGCGTGGAAAGTTTGATGCACTCAAGACACCACCACTTCCCGAAACATACCTGCGTGCATGTGGTAGAACAAATGACAATGCCACGGCCAACGCCCCAGTGCATCGGCAGTCACTAAAAAAGTAACTCGCTGAGCGGGCTGCACAACAATAGTATGTTTACGCACCTGAAATTGTTCGTCCGGTGTTTCCAGCTCGCTCCACATACCATGCAAATGCACTGGGTGTGTCATCATGGTGTCATTCACCAGAATAACCCGCAACCGTTCACCATAACGAAAATGAATCGGTTTAGATTCGTTATATTCCACACCGTCGAACGACCAGGTATAGCGCTCCATATTACCGGTAAGGTGTAGCTCCATTTCCCGCGATGGCTCTCTGGCATCAAGCGTTCCGCCTATCGTATGCAAATCGGAGTAGGTTAAAACCCGTCGGCCATTGTTTCTTAAACCAATGCCAGGATCATCCAGATTAGTGCGCGGCGTATCAACCCGCATGTCTACGCTGGCAGCAAATTCCGTACTGGCATGATGGACACGGACTGCTTTCTTAGCACTAACCGTATTTCCCGTCATATCTGTCATAGTGTGCATGGCGTGCATACTGTGATCCATCTGGCTCATTTGTTCGTGACTCATACCGCTATGATCCATCGCTGGCATCTCGTGATCCATAGTGCCCATCATGTCCGTCATAGCCAGAGGCTCCGGCTTGTCTAACTCTGGTACAGGTGCTGACAAGCCAGCTTGCGTGGCCAATGTACCTTTAACATAACCGGTACGATCCATAGACTGTGCAAAAATCGTATAGGCCGCCTCTTCCGGCGCGACGATAACATCGTAACTTTCCGCCAAGCCGATGCGAAACTCATCCACCGCTACCGGCTCGACATTTTGCCCATCGGCCTGCACGACAGTCATTTGAAGGCCTGGAATGCGTACATCAAAAAAGGATTGCGCTGACGCATTAATAAAACGCAGACGAATCTTCTCGCCGGGTTTAAATAAACCTAACCAGTTATCGGCACTGGCGTGTCCGTTGACCAGATAAGTGTAGGTTGAGGCAGAAATATCCGCTAAATCGGTTCTGCTCATGCGCATCATGTTCCACATGTGCCGTTTTTCGACAGCGGGCTGAAATCCTTCATCGGCCACATCCCGAAAAAAATCGACTACCGTGGGCTGATTGAAATTGTAGTAAGCACTGTGTTTTTTGAGCTTGCCAAATATCGCCATAGGATCTTCATCGGTCCAATCCGACAGCAGCATCACATAATCACGATCAGACTGGATGGGTTCAGGTGTAGCGGGATCAATGATAATAGCCCCGTACAAACCGGTTTGTTCCTGCATCTCGGAATGCGAGTGATACCAGTACGTACCAGACTGCTGAACCTTGAAACGGTAAGTGAAAGTTTCGCCTGGCGCAATGCCATTGAAACTGATTTGCGGCGCACCGTCCATCTGATAAGGCAGGATAATACCGTGCCAATGCAGGGATGTTTCTTCAGAAAGCAGGTTTTTGACCCGTAACGTAACGGTATCCCCCTCTTTCCAGTGCAACGTGGGACCTGGGACAGTGCCATTAATGGTCGTGGCCAGTTTTTCTGTGCCGGTAATATTGACCTTGGTTTGGGCAATTGTTAAATCAAATTCTGTACCGGTTAATACGGGAACAACTTGGGCATTCGCTTGTGCTTTTGCTGATTTTAAATAAGGCAGTGTAGCGATCAGCACACAACTGTTAAATGAAATTTTGAGAAATTTCCGGCGCGAATAATCAACGCAAGACGTGGGGCGTTTTATGTTGGGGGGCATGGCGTTATGTTCAGTAATCAAGGCGGGAATGAATCGTTACATCTTTATCAAAACAAACAATGCCATTAATGGTAAAGGACACAGATTTTTATCTGTAGTCATTCTACCCTGTAAAACTGAAAAACCTAAAAGATGTCTTGTCTACATATAGTATAGCCTTCTTCAGGCGCAATAATTATCGATTCGTATTTTGAATAAAGCTTAACGAAAATCAAGTAGAGCAACTACTATTAAACCAAAGCGTTAAAAATACTCCACACCTACCTTTCAAATAACCCTAATACGTTTAGCGAAGGTATTGCGGCATCCAAATTGAGTTACAAATCCCTTTGCACTGAAAAAGAAATATTGGAATGGTTAATTGTTAGCAGCCGACCTACTATAACACCATGATTTAAATTAAAAATAATATTAAATCACTTCCCTGTAGCCATGCAGTTACTTGGTTTCAAAACAGGCAATCATGCTAAAATCGCCACGTTTATAATTTGTCATTGGTACACAGCATGAAAAACATAGCCCTGAATGAGCGCATCATTTTTGCACTGGATGTCGCTCACCCCAACGAAGCAAAAGACTGGGTTAAAAAACTCGACGGCGACATGAAGTTCTTTAAGGTGGGGCTGGAACTATTTCTGGCCGGTGGTTGGGATATTGTCGATTACATTATTGATCGCGGCAATAAAGTCATGCTCGATCTAAAATTTTTTGACATTCCGGAAACCGTTCATCTGGCGGTGCAGCAACTCAAAAACAAAGGCGTAACACTAACAACCATACATGGCAACAATGCCATCATTAAAGCCGCGCTAACCGATAAGGGTGACTTAAAAGTGCTGGCGGTGACGGTACTGACCAGCTTTGATGAATCGGACATGCGCCAAATGGGCTTAACCGGATCGGTAGCAGACCTCGTGTTGATTCGGGCAAAAAAAGCGCTCGACCTGGGTTGTGACGGCGTAGTGTCGTCGGCGTTAGAAGCACAGGCCATACGCAATCAATCCAGCAATGATTTTCTCATCGTAACGCCCGGCATACGTCCTGCATCCAGCGTTGTTGGCGAAGATGACCAACGCCGCATTGCCACTGCGCGGCAAGCGATTATTAATGGCGCAAACCACGTCGTTATCGGCAGACCCATCAGAACTGCAGCCAATCCTATTGGTACTATTAAACAGCTATACGAAGAAATCGAACAAGGACTAGCCGCGATTTAGGCTGGCCACTGAAGTAGAGACGCAAAATTTTGCGTCTCTACGGTTTATAGCCCCTACCCTCAAAGCTTGCTGGACATTAAAACTGGCTCTATGGGTTTCACATCAACTTCAAACTCATACCGTATACGTTTGGCAAAAGCCTTGGTTTCTTTTTTGTCTTTAAAGGGGCCGGCAATCACTTGGTAGCTGCCGTCTTTTTGCACTTTTCGAGCCGGGATGCTGGGGCCTTGATGCGTTAACATGGCAACCATACGCTGTGCGGCGATTTCATCCTTAAAAGTGTCTACCAAAATAGACCAATCACTGCTGCTTAATGGTGCAACTAACGGCTGTCCATAAAGCAAACTGGGTCGAGTCAGCTGCATGGCGCTATTGGACAGCACCGTAATATCTGGACTGCTGGCCAGAACAGGCGTTGGAATGCCGTCGGCGCGTTGAAGTACACGGTCAACCTTGTCCCAGTCTACTTTTACATTCTTACGATGACTCATTTTTTTTAACTGCTTTAAAAATGCTTTCTTTTTAGCATTTTTGCCGCCGCCTGCTTGCGAAACCGGATCGTGCGCCTCAACATACAGCATATTTTGATCCCATGCGGCCAAATAGGGTTGATGGACAATATGCACCGGTGTACCTACCGCCACATCTTTAAACAATACTTCAATATCTTCAGGATAGAGCTGAATACAACCATGACTCACCTGCATACCAATACCATAAGGCTTGTTGGTGCCGTGTATCAAATACCGCGGAATAGCCAGGCGCATTGCATAATAGCCCAAGGGATTGCTTGGGCCGGAGCGGACGACGTGCGGTAAAATATCGCCTTTTTGGGCGTGTTCACGGTAAATGGAATCAGGCACATGCCATTCTGGGTTGGCTGTTTTAATGGCAACCCGCGTCAGACCCATCGGCGTATTCCAGCCATCTCGGCCGATACTGACCGGATAAGTCACTACCTGTTCCTGTTTTTTGGGGTAGTAAAACAGGCGCATGTTAGCGAGATTAAGCACAATGCCTTTGCGGGGCGCTTCCGGCAAAATGAATTGCAACGGTAATAACACCCGGCTGCCTGCCTTGGGTGTCCAAGGTGCAATATTCGGGTTGGCAATGCTAATGTCGGTATAGCCCAAGCCAAAATGCCGCGCAATGTCTGATAGCGTATCGCCTTCATTGCTATTAACGACAGCAAGATTGCCAACCATATCCTGCTTATCGGCTATGGAAAATTCGTGGCTGACAATCGTAGGCGATTGAACCGGTGTTGGCAGGGGCGCTGTAGAATGGGAGGCAAAAAGGCCTGACAAACTCTGACAGCCACTGAGCAGCAGTGCAAAAAGCACCATCAAAGCACTTAAAAAGGGGCGTTTATACTGTGACATACGGATTTTAGTGTTACCTTAAAAAAACAGGACGGCAGAGGGAGTAATGAGACATTTAAAGCAAGAAACATTAAGCGAACATTAAGCGTCAACAATTTTTTTGCTTTCCACAAGCAGGCCGTGCCATAAAGCTGTCCGTTAGTGTGCGGCATTTTTTTGGTAAAAAACAGGCTTTTGACACTAAAAATGATAGACTTGCCGCTGTTTGCAATCTTAGGCTATCTACGTTTTCATGTCCAATACCTTAAAACTTCCTCTTGAGTCTTTAAAACTGCACGTTGCTTTAAATGATTTTGAATTCCCCGCCACGCCGCCACGAAAAACCACCATTCTAGGGCAACCACGGGCACAAGCTGCGTTTGAATTTGGCATTGCCATGACCCATCCCGGCTACAATATTTTTGTTATGGGCGATCCGGGCCTGGGGCGTTTGACGATGGTCACCGATCACCTCAACAGCCTCTCGCAAAGTTTACCTGCACCGCCTACTTATGCTTATGTGGATAACTTTTCCAATTCTAGGGAACCTTTAGCGATAGAACTACCCGCAGATTACGGACAGATCTTCAGCAAAGACATTGAAAAACTGATTGATGACGTACTGGCAACATTTCCCGCTGCCTTTGAAAGCCCTGTCTATCAACAACAAAAAAATGCCCTCGAACGCCAGTTTAGTCAAACCTATAACAACGCAATCGACAAGGTTGATGACAAAGCGCAAACCCTCAACATCGCGTTGTTCAAAGAAGGTGAAGCCATCACCTTTGCGCCCATTAAAAACAAAAAGGCATTAAGTTCAGAACAATTTACCCAGTTACCCAAATCAGAACGCGAGCTATTTCATAAGCACGTTGAAGAACTGGAAGACTATCTGGGTGATGTGTTACTGGAATTGCCGCAATGGCGACGCATCATGATTAATCAAACCAGGCAATTGGATAACGATACCATCAGTCTTGCACTAGAGCCGCTCTTGGGCGCATTGCACGACAAATATGATGCCATAGACGATGTGATTACTTATTTATCAGAGCTAAAAACCAATCTCGAAACCACCATCAGTGATTACCTGATGTCCCCTAGAGCCTTGGAGGCCAGCGACAATACAACCCGACGCTTAATGCTCATTGAGCAATATGCGCCCAATATTTTAATCGATAACAAGCAGGATGGTGGCGCACCGGTGGTGCATGAGCCGCATCCGGTCTATCAAAACCTGTTTGGCCGCATTGAGTACATTAATGACCAGGGTACCTTAATGACGCATTACCGTAAAATTTGCGCAGGTTCCTTGCATAAAGCCAATGGCGGCTATTTGATCCTCGATGCCGAAAAACTGCTGACCTACCCTTTTGTCTGGGACAGCCTTAAACGTGCCTTGCAGTCCGGCTGCATTGAAATTGATTCGCCCTATTCTGAACTGGGCATCAACACCATAACCCTCAAGCCAGAAGTGATTCCGCTTAATGTCAAAATTATTCTGGTGGGTTCGCCGGACATCTATTATTTGTTAGAAGAAATGGACAGTGAGTTCAACGAGATGTTTAAAATCCTGGCCGATTTTGACAACCATATTCCGCGCACCGCTGAAACCATGCGCCATTTCGCAACTTTAATGGCACGGCAGGCACACGATGCCCATACCAAACCATTGACCCGTAGTGCCATTGAAGGCCTGATTGAACACAGTTGCCGCCTCGCAGAAGATCAGCATCATTTCTCGGCACGTATTCACGATAGCCTGGAAATTATTGGCGAAGCCAACTTTTTTTGTAGCAAGACCAACGCCAGCCAGATTGATCGAAGCCATATTGAACAAGCCCTTGCCGCCAGAGAATACCGCAATGGCCGCTTGCCGCAAACCATACTCAACGAAATGCTGGATGGCATCATCCTTATCGATACCGACGGTGATGCGGTAGGAAAAATCAACGGCTTGACGGTACTCGAAGTCGGTGGCAGCAGTTTTGGCGCACCGGCGAGAATTACCACTACCGTATATCCCGGTTCCAGGGGTATAGTGGATATTGAACGCGAAGCCGAATTGGGTCAGGCCATTCATTCAAAAGGCGTGATGATCCTAACCGGCTACCTGGGGCATTGTTATGCACAGCAATTCCCGCTAGCCATCTCCGCCAGCATAGCGGTTGAACAATCTTACGGTTATATCGATGGCGACAGCGCCTCGCTCGCCGAGCTGTGTTGCCTGATTTCGGCGCTCACCCGCACACCTATTATGCAGTCGTTTGCAGTCACCGGTTCTGTTAACCAGTACGGCGAAGTGCAGGCGGTGGGGAGTGTGAATGAAAAAGTGGAAGGTTTTTTCAGGCTGTGCCAGGCCAGAGGACTTGACGGCCATCATGCCGTGATTATTCCGGCGGCCAATAAACGCAATTTGATGTTAAAGCAAGAAGTGATAGATGCGGTAGCGCAAGGTTTGTTTGCTGTCTATGCTGTTACCAGTGTTGATGAAACCCTGGAGTTATTAACGGGACATCTGGCTGGCACAGTAGACAGTGATGGACTATACCCTGAAAACAGCATCAATTTTAAAGCCATCATAAGGCTAAAAGAAATTTCCGAGCTCACCGCCGAAGAAGACAAGGAAGAAGGCGGCGGCTGATTTTTCCTGATAGCCATTTCAATGAATGACGGTAAGTTTTTTACGGGACAGTATTCGGCTTGCTCATGTCTTTTTGTTTAGATATGATTGGCTTGGCGGCTAATTAAAAGTGACCCAGGTAACATAAGCACGGCTCATCGCACTGACGTATCTATTATTATAAAGAGCCCATTCGGATGGCACAAAAGTTAGCATGTGATTGTTAATGAAGTCTTTATTAAAGGTATCCAAAAACTGTTTATCGATTTTATTGGTTGGCATTTTAGGAGCGACCTTATGCCTGACAGATCGCTTTGTGGCTCTGGAAGAAGACTGGGGGCTGGCATCGCTTTTTCAGCTGCGCGGGGCTTTAAAAGCGCCGGAACACATTGTTATTATCACGATTAACAAGACTTCTGCGGAAACGTTGCAGCTTGATGAAGACCCTGAACAATGGCCGCGCACCCATTACGCACAGCTGGTCGATAAACTTAATCAATACCATCCGTCACTGATTGCTTTCAACATTCATTTTTCCGAGCAACACGCAACAAAAAACGATGCCGTGTTTGCTTTGGCATTAGCGTCACACAAAAACGTCCTGCTCACCAGCTACATCAAACAATTTTCCCTACGCACCGCACCCGTGCTAAATGAGCTGACTTATGAGCGCATTATCCATCCGGTAACGGTATTAGAAAATGCCGCCATAGCCACAGCACCTTTCCCAATACCGAAATCACTGTCAACCGTTAAACAATTCTGGACACAAAAAAACAGTGTCGGTGGCGTACCGACACTGCCTATGGCGGTTTTTCAGTGCTATCTGCTGAAAGAAACTTACGGTGATCTTTTACCGTTGTTGCAAAAGCTCAATCCTGGGCTTTATAACACACTGCCTGCCAGTTTCGAACAACTCCCAAAACCCCAGAAAACGTTTCAGGACATCCAATCGGCATTAACCCACAACGGCACATCCTTAGAGCAACTGGATCATTTCATCCGATCTGCATCATCTACACCTGAAAAAAAGCGCTTACTACACGCATGGCGCTCTTTAATAAACAGCAATCACAGTCTATATTTAAATTACTATGGCGGTGTGGGCGCAATTAACACCATCCCACTACACCACGTACTGGCAGCGGCATCATTGAATGCTGAGTTGCTGAAAAATAAAATCGTCTTGATCGGCTACTCGACAGATATAGAGACTGAAAAAAATCAGGGCTTTTATACGGTTTTTTCAGGAAATGGTGAAGGCAACACCAGTCCTGTTGAAATTGCGGCTACGGCCATCGCCAATCTGATTGACGCATCGTGGATAAAACCATTACCGACCTACAATCAATTTTTTGTATTAATGGCGTGGGGCTGCTTGCTGATTGGCATTTTTCGCATCTCCCCGTACAAAATCTCGCTCATCTTGATTGTTGCGTTGAGTATGATCTATCTGGGGTTGGCTTATTTCGTATTCATAACGTATTGCAGATGGATGCCTCTTTTAACCGTTATTTTGCAAACCGGCTTTATTTGTCTTTTTGAATCAATATCCCATTTAAGAACACTACATCAAGTCTCTGCGCGTTACCTGCCCAAAAATGTATTCACTAAAAATATGCGACATCCCGATGCCATGGATAGCTACGGCGAATTAATGCAAGGCGTTTGCATGGCATCGGATGCCGGGCAATATACTGCTTTGTCTGAAAGCATGAACCCTATGGCTTTAAGCATTCTGATGAATAAGTATTACAGCGCCATGTTTCCTGCGGTAAAAGCCTGTAATGGCTTGATTTCTGATGTTATTGGCGATTCCATGCTGGCACTGTGGGCAAAACCTGTTGCCGACACCCAGCTTAGAATTGATGCCTGCCATGCTGCACTCAAAATCAATGCGGCACTACAGCATTTTAACCAATCGCCGCTCCATCAACTACCGACACGCTTAGGCTTGCATTATGGTGAAATGCGCTTGGGCAATATCGGTGCAATCGATCATTACGAGTACCGTGCTGTTGGCGACATTGTCAATACCGCAACCCGTATTGAAGACTTAAATAAAGTGCTAGGCACGCGTATTCTGGTGTCTGGCGGCGTAATTGAAGGCTTAAGCGGCTTTATGAGCCGAGAAATCGGCGAGTTTATATTAAAAGGCAAATCGCAGCCGATTACCATTTTTGAATTACTCGGTAAAGGCAATCACCCCGATCCCAAGCTAGCGCCATTGCTCCATGCTTTTGCGAAAGCGTTGCAGTTATTTCACAACCATGAATGGAGTAAAGCGCAAAAAGCCTTTGTTAATCTCAATAAATATTATCCAAACGATGGCCCGACGCTTTTTTATGTCCAATATCTGCAAAAATACTCGCCACTGTTGCAAGAACAAAACAATACCTTGCAAAAACCGGTTATAGAAATAGGCCAGATTACGCAATCATGGCGTTATTTACCGCTTGATGCGGAATAAGCAGTAAGTTTTTTACTTTCTTCAAAGAGTAACTCTACTCAGCTCTCCAAAAAATAGGGAACAGCATTTTTATCTATCCACAGAAACCAAAAGTAAGTGCTTTTAAGCGGCACAAAAGACACAAAAATTTTTCGGTAAAAATTCTTTTTACGACAAAATTATCCACACTTTTCCGTGTTTTTTGTGTTTTCCGTGGACTTTTTTTAACACCTCCTGAGTAGTTCCCAAAAAGATATTATTTAGCTTGTACGTAGAGACGCAAAATCTTGCGTCTCTACAGTATGTGACGTATTCGGTAACAACGCTATCTTCTATGATTGTTCAATCAATCCAGCATACGCTTCAAACGGCATGACTGCATCTGGCCAACCATGAAAAACGCGACAGGTTTAATCCATAAGTCATGAAAAAATAATGCTAAAATGCCTCATCTAAAATTTTTCAAAACCTAGTGAGGTACTATGGACGCTCCAGCGGCGCTTTATCAGTCATCCCTGTCTTCTTTAAAGCTTCGGGCACGCGGCAAAGTGCGCGATATTTATGATATTGACGACCAGCACATGCTGATTGTAACCACGGATCGGCTGTCCGCATTTGACGTGATTTTACCCGACCCGATTCCAGGTAAAGGCCGTGTGTTAACCAGTGTGTCGAACTTCTGGTTTGCCAAAATGCGCCATGTCATGCCCAACCATATTGTCGATATCCCCTTGCAACAGGTTGTGCCGGATGCAGCTGACCGTGCCCAGGTAGAAGGGCGGGCGATTGTGGTGAAATTACTGAAACCACTGCCTGTTGAAGCCATAGTCCGGGGTTATTTGATTGGTTCGGGCTGGAAAGATTATCAAAAAACCGGTGCTGTATGCGGCATTCAGTTACCTAAAGGCTTGCAGCAAGCACAGCAATTACCGGAACCGATTTATACACCGTCCACCAAAGCCGCGATGGATCAGCATGATGAAAATGTATCTTTTGCAGCCACAGTCGCTTTACTGGGTCAAAACATGGCGGAACAGGTGCGCGATGCCAGTTTGCGTTTATACCAAGAAGCCGCCGCTTACGCCTTAGGGCGCGGTATTATTATTGCCGATACCAAATTTGAATTCGGCACCGACGATAACGGTGTACTGCACCTGATTGATGAAGTGCTAACACCGGATTCTTCACGCTTTTGGCCGGCAGATGAATACCGCGTCGGCATCAGTCCACCGAGTTTTGATAAACAATATGTGCGCGATTATCTGGAAACGCTGGACTGGGATAAAAAAGCGCCGGGGCCTTCTTTGCCTGCGGAAGTGGCGCAATATTGTGCCGCCAAATACCGCGAAGCTGAAATACGCTTGACCCAAGGTTGATGATAGTTGGCTAATTTACAAAAGCCCATTTTCAGCAAAAGAATACGGCTGGCCATCACCAATAATAAAATGATCCAGCACCCGTATATCCAGCAAGGCTAACGCCTGTTGCAGTTTTTCGGTGATGTGCTTGTCGGCCTGGCTGGGCTCGCTAATGCCGGATGGGTGGTTGTGGGCAAAAATAACCGCAGCGGCATTGTGATGCAAAGCCTGTTTGACCACTTCTCTGGGATAGACGTTGGCGCTGTTCAGTGTACCTCTGAACAATTCATCTAATTGAATGACACGATTTTGATTGTCCAGGAACAAACAGGCAAACACTTCGTAATTGTAGCTACGCAGTCGTGCGCTCAAATAGGCGCGGGTAATATCGGGGCTGGTGAGCGCACTGCCCCGTTGAAGAATTTCTTTAAAGTGCCTTCTGGCCATTTCCAATACCGCTTGCAACTGCGCATATTTGGCATTGCCCAAGCCATTGCCCTGGCAAAAGCGTTGTTGATCTGCGTTGAGCAAGGCTCTTAAAGATCCGAATTCAGTAAGCAAATCACGGGCTAAATCAACCGCCGATTTGCCGGGTGTTCCGGTGCGTAAAAAAATGGCCAGCAATTCTGCATCGGTTAACGCTGCCGATCCGCGTTGTAATAGTTTTTCCCTGGGTCGATCTTCTTCATTCCAATCCTTAATTCCCATCTGTCATCCCTTTTAAGTTAAAATTAAAGCATAGAAGAATTTGGCTATACTTGCCATAATGCGGCATTCAATAATCATCAGGGCCTGGTCATTAACAAACGTATTTTATTAGCGGTCAGTGGTGGAATTGCCGCATATAAAGCGGCTGAACTGGTTAGACTGCTGGGCAAGCAAGGCCTTGATGTCCGCATAGTCATGACACAATCAGCCACACACTTCATCAGTCCCTTAACATTTCAGGCGCTGTCCGGCAATCCGGTATGCACGACATTACTGGATACCGATGCAGAAAATGCCATGGGGCATATTAATCTGGCGCGGTGGGCGGATCTGTTTCTGATTGCACCAGCAACGGCCAATGTGCTTGCAAAATGCAGTCATGGCCTGGCTGATGATTTGGTATCGACGCTTTATCTGGCGGCAACTTGTCCAATAGTCATGGCTCCGGCCATGAATCAGGCAATGTGGCATAAAACGGTGACCCAGGAAAATGTGCAGACCCTTATTCGTCATGGCGTTACCCTGATGGGTCCTGGGCAAGGCACACAAGCCTGCGGTGAAATGGGTTTCGGACGGATGTCTGAAGCTTCAGAAATTTGCGATTTTTTAGTTTCCCGATTACATCACCAAGACGCGCCTCCCGCTGAACTATCACTACACGGCAAAAAGGTTTTAATCAGCGCCGGTCCAACCCGTGAAGCCTTAGACCCAGTACGCTATATCACCAACCGCAGTTCCGGAAAAATGGGCTATGCACTGGCGACAGCCGCCGTACATGCTGGCGCACAAGTGGTGTTGGTGAGTGGGCCTGTAGCGTTGATGCCCCCCGACACTGTTGAAATGGTTGCTGTTGAAAGTGCTGAACAAATGTATGCCGAGATCATGGCTAGAGTACAAAGCTTCGATATTTACATTGGCGCGGCCGCCATTGCTGATTACACGCCGGTCATCACACAGTCGGAAAAAATCAAAAAACAAGCCACAGAGATGGTGATAACCCTTAAGAAAACCCGAGACGTGCTTGCAGAAGTGGCGTGTATAGCCAAACATCCATTTACGGTAGGTTTTGCGGCAGAGACCCATGATCTTGAACATTACGCACAAGACAAACTAAACCGAAAAAAAATCGATATGATTGCTGCCAACTGGGTGGGCAAAGCACAGGGTGGTTTTGAAAGTGCAGACAATGAATTACATGTTTTTTGGAAAAATGGCCAGAAAACGTTGGCAATGGCGGATAAAAATCAGATTGCTGTGCAACTTATACAGTTGATCGCTGAGAGGATGAATGAAAAAAGTACAACTTAAAATTATCGATGCACGCCTGGGGCGCGACATCGCTTTGCCAGAGTATGCAACCTCAGGTTCTGCGGGTCTGGATTTACGGGCTTGTCTGGATCAGGCTGTGGACTTAAAGCCCAGTGATACGGTTTTAGTGCCCACAGGTTTGGCCATTCATATTAACGATCCCCAGTTGGCGGCTGTTTTACTGCCGCGATCAGGTCTAGGCCATAAGCATGGGGTGGTGCTGGGTAATCTAGTTGGCTTGATTGATTCGGATTACCAGGGACAAGTATTTGTATCTGTGTGGAATCGCGGCACTGCGACTTTTACCATTAACGTTGGCGAGCGCATTGCACAAATGGTTTTTGTGCCGGTCGCACAAGTGGAGTTTGAGCGCGTGGATGCGTTTGATGACAGTGATCGCGGC
>NZ_FUKJ01000111.1 GCF_900163745.1 Crenothrix polyspora | reverse complement strand
AATACGAAAATAATTTGAATCTTTTCAGGATTCAATAGACAAACATGCACTGTGTTGTGATGAGTACTGTAAACCTTATAAATGATCGTTATTAAATAACGAGATCAGGAGATAACGTAATGAAGAAACACTTATTTAATATATTCATAGTATCGGTTGTATTATCAGTAGCCATGCTGATATTCAATCGATTGAATACTACGCCTCCTATACAGGACTCTATCGCTTATTCAGAATTTATCGACAAAGTTAAAACTGGACAGATTGAGCGCGTAGAAATGATCGCTAATCTTATCAAGATTCGTACTACAGAAGGGGAAAACTTCGAGACGATCAACCCAGGTGATACCCATTTAATTGATGATTTGCTGGCTGCCAAAATTCAGATCAGAACCTCTGAAGTGCCCAAGCAATCGATGGCGATGTCAATATTCATTGCCTGGTTTCCGATGTTGCTGATGATAACCGTATGGATTATCTACATGCGTAGGCAAGCCGGTGCCGGTAGTGGTGGTTTTGGCAAGAGTAAAGCCAAGCTGCTTGAAGAAAATAAACTAACCGTCAAGTTTTCTGACGTGGCAGGTTGTGAGGAAGCCAAAGAAGAAGTATCTGAATTGGTAGACTTTTTAAGAGACCCACAAAAATTCCAAAAATTGGGTGGCATAATTCCGCGCGGTATTTTGATGGTTGGTCCTCCAGGAACGGGTAAAACATTAATCGCCAGAGCGATTGCCGGTGAAGCAGGCGTAAAGTTCTTCACTATTTCTGGTTCTGATTTTGTTGAAATGTATGTCGGTGTCGGTGCATCCAGAGTCAGAGACATGTTTGTGCAGGCCAAAGAACATGCGCCTTGTATTATTTTCATCGACGAAATCGATGCTGTCGGTCGTCAAAGAGGCGGTGCCGGTATGGGCGGCGGTAATGATGAGCGTGAACAAACACTCAACCAATTACTGGTTGAAATGGATGGTTTTACCGGTAACGAAGGCGTTATTGTTATTGCTGCAACCAACCGCGCTGATGTACTCGATAAAGCCTTATTAAGACCGGGTCGTTTTGATCGTCAGGTGACTGTCGGCTTACCCGATGTTAAAGGCCGTGAACAGATTCTTAATGTGCATATCAAAAAGGTACCGGCTGCGGCCGATGTTGAATTGAAATTTATCGCCAGAGGAACACCAGGGTTTTCAGGTGCTGATCTTGCCAATATTGTTAATGAAGCGGCACTATTGGCGGCAAGAACCAACAAGACCGAAGTCAGCATGCACGAGCTTGAAAAAGCCAAAGACAAAATATTGATGGGTGCCGAAAGACATACAGCCGTCATGACCGAAGAAGACAAGCTGTTAACGGCTTATCATGAAGCGGGACATTGTATTGTTGGCCAGTTGTCTCCAGAGCATGACCCCGTATACAAGGTCAGTATTATGCCTAGAGGCAGAGCATTGGGTATTACCATGTTCTTACCTGAAAGAGACCAATACGGTGCCAATAAACGCAAGCTAGAAAGTCAACTGGCCAGTTTGTTAGGAGGCAGAATTGCTGAGCTTATCATCTACGGTGGCGATCTTGTTACTACAGGCGCTTCTAACGATATCGAAAGAGCATCAGAGTTGGCGCGTAACATGGTTACCCGTTGGGGCTTCTCCGAAAAACTGGGTCCTTTGGTATATGGTGAGCAAGGTGGTCAGCCTTTCATGGGATACTCTTCTCAAGGTTCCAAGGTATCCATCAATGTTTCACATCAGATTGATGAAGAAGTACGCGCATTGATAGATCGCAACTACCAGCGTGCTGAGACGTTGTTACGAGACAATATCGAAGTCTTGCACAAAATGGCTCAGGCATTAATGGAGTGGGAGACTATCGACAAAGCGCAAATTGACGCTTTAATGGCTGGCATAGCGCCTAAGCCACCTAAAGACGACAATAATACGCCAAATCACAATGATTATACAAAGCAGGATAAATCGGATAACACCGGTATAAAAATGAATAAACCTGCTGGACAAGTTTGAGGTGCGCTCATAGGGTGGGGGAGTCTTAGGCTCCCCCTTTTTTTGTCTACAGTTTTAGCTAATAAGCGGGTAGAATCAGACAGCGGGTACTGAATATATTACAGCTTGTTTTACTTGCTGATAATAACCGGCCGATCCGGCAACTCGTTATATTTATGGCTTGAAGTTGATGGAAAACAATCTGCTAATAGCAGTGTAATCTGCTCAATACCTTCGATTGATCCCCTTTGAAAATCCCCCTTCAGAAAATGCTGGCGCATGACTTCTGCGATAGCATTCCACTCGGATTGCGGAACATGCTGAGCAATACCGCGATCAGCAATAATATGGACTTCCCTGTCCGCCAGCATTAGGTAAATTAACACTCCACAATTTTCTTCAGTATCCCAAACCCGTAGGTTTGAGAATACTTGAGTGGCACGCTGCCTCGCGGACAGTCCTTGCCACACAGAACCCGGTGCGAGTGCATTCTCAATAGCAAAACGGATTTCGCCACGATGTTGGGACTCTGATTGCCTAACTGCAACTTCAATAGCAGTGAGCACAGATTTTGGAAAAATGACTCGCCAGCGCCAAGGCGGCATAAAAGCATGACGT
>NZ_FUKJ01000425.1 GCF_900163745.1 Crenothrix polyspora | reverse complement strand
CAACACCTTCGCCAAACTTATAAGGTAAGGGGCTTTAGTGGCCATTGACAAATAGCTGGCCAGAAAAAGTAGACTGTAGGATTCCTACACCGCCACAGTCCACAAAATCTGACCATGAACGAAATCATAGCAACCCTTGAAGCACTTCGTCCAATTATAAGTACACGTGACTTTAGGCAATTGACCTTGATAATTGAAGCGATGTTGGCAATGACAGGCCGTGTGACCATGCTGGGCATTTCCCGTTGGGCAGAAAAAGGCGGCAGCTACCGCACCATCCAACGGTTTTTTAACGCCCCGCACGACTGGTCAAAAATGCGATGGGCACTGATCAAGCGACATTTTGACAAAAGAACCACCCTCGAAGAACCCATAGGTGTGGTGTTGTTAACAGGTGATGAAGTGGTGGTAACCAAATCGGGTAAGCAAACGCATGGGTTGGGGAAGTTTTTTTCCTCAACCCAAAACCAACCCGTTAATGGTTTGTGTTTTTTGAACCTATCCTTGCTGGACGTTGATACGCGCCATTCGTACCCAGTGATCACGGA
Organism: Crenothrix polyspora; assembly: GCF_900163745.1. GTDB lineage: Bacteria > Pseudomonadota > Gammaproteobacteria > Methylococcales > Methylomonadaceae > Crenothrix > Crenothrix polyspora_B. The sequence continues at coordinate 916 of NZ_FUKJ01000425.1, read as the reverse complement.
GCAATTGATCCGTGACGGGGTGAAGGAAACCGCCCCCAAGGCCACTAAACCAAAAGGGGAAAAAGGTAAGTCCGGAAGGCCTAAAGGCAGCAAAAACAAAGATCGTACTGTTGTGGAACTCACCCCGTTCCAATTACAACTGCAAGGCTGCATCCGCCAGGCACAAGGGCTGTCAGGCCGTGACCTGAAGCTGTGCTACTTCGTGTATGACGGTGCCCTGGGCAATAACAACGGATTGCAGTTGGTCAAACAGACGGGGATGCATTTGATCTCAAAGTTACGTCATGACTCCGAACTGTATTTGCCATACGTCGGCGAACCTAACGGGAGTAAGCCCAAAAAATACGGCGACAGGGTGACCCTGGTCAGACTGGAGCAGGAGACCGTTTGCCAGGAAACGCTGGAAAAAAATATTCGGACTCGTGTGTATCAAATTCAAGTCTGGCACAAAAAATTTCCTGAGTTGCTGAATGTTGTGGTGATTGTCAGAACCAACATGACCACAGGCAGCACCTCTAAAGTGCTGCTGTTCAGTGACGACTTGAATTTGGCCTACGATAAGCTGATCCTTTATTATCAGCTCAGGTTTCAGATTGAGTTCAATTTCCGAGATGCAAAACAATGCTGGGGGCTGGAAGACTTTATGAACACCAAGGAAGACTCCGTTAGCAATGCCGCGAACCTCTCGCTGTTTATGGTGACATTTTCACAGTTGCTAATGCCTCAAATAAAGAGCTTGGACAGCGAAAGCGTGCTCGACTTGAAAACCGTCTTCAGGGCGCGGAAATACACACGCCGGATTATTAATTCACTGGGCTTAAAGTCGGAAGAGTTTTTAGTGGATGACCAAATTTTCCAGGCCGCAGAAATCGGGAGAATCCATAAAAAGGCAGCTTGATTTTTGGCTATGGTGTTG
>NZ_FUKJ01000148.1 GCF_900163745.1 Crenothrix polyspora | reverse complement strand
GGCTAACGAGGTCTTTACCCCGCCTGCGGCAGAAGTCGAAAAAGCCAAACGTATTCTGGTGGCCTTGCAGGAGGCAGCGGCGCAAGGCAAAGGTGCGGCGGCTTTGGACGGTCGTTTAATCGATGCGGCTTCAGAAAAGATGGCAAGTAACGTAGTAAGAGCAGCAGAAGCCATTGCTGCAAAAACCAAATAATAGCAATTGACGAGAGAAAAGCTGTGGATATTCATGAGTATCAAGCGAAAGAAATTTTAAGCGGTTATGGCGTTAAAATCGCCGAAGGTGGTTTGGCGTATAGCCCTGAAGATGCCGTACAACGTGCCAGAGATATTGGTGGCCATATTTGGGCGGTTAAAGCGCAGATTCATTCCGGCGCACGCGGTAAGGCTGGCGGCATTAAAATCTGCAAAACCCATGATGAAGTGGCTGACGCTGCGGAATATTTGTTGGGTAGGCGTTTGGTGACGCACCAAACTGGGCCAGCCGGTAAGGTATGTGGACGGCTTTATATTGAAGCCGGTACTGACATTGCCAAGGAAATGTATTTTTGTTTGCTGGTGGATCGTAGTTCTGAGCGCATTGTTATGGTCGGTTCGGCGCAAGGCGGTATGGAAATCGAAGAGCTGGCGGTTAACAATCCTGAAGCGATTACTAAAATTTACATTGAACCTGCCGTGGGTTTGCTGGACTTTCAGGCGCGTGAGATGGCCTTTGCTTTAGGGATTGATTCTGAAGCCATGAGCCATGCCGTAAAGCTGATTAGAGGCTGTTATCGGGCGCTGCGTGAACTGGATTGCAGTATGCTGGAAATCAATCCGTTGGTGATGACCGGTAGTGGTGAATTACTCGCCCTGGATGCGAAAATGGGCTTTGATGACAATGCCTTGTTCCGGCAAACAAAAATTTCTGAATTACGCGATAAAACCCAGGAAGATCCGCGCGAAATGGCTGCTGCCGACCGTGGTTTAAGCTATGTCGGATTGGACGGTGACATTGGCTGCATGATTAATGGTGCAGGCCTTGCTATGGCCACGATGGACATGATTAAACTGGCAGGCGGCGAACCGGCTAACTTCCTTGATGTGGGTGGTGGTGCATCGGCAGAGCGCACTGAAAAGGCCTTTCGTCTGGTGTTGGCGGATAAAAATGTTAAAGCCATGTTGGTGAATATTTTTGCCGGTATTAACCGCTGTGACTGGATTGCCGAAGGTGTTGTACATGCCGTTAAAAAAATCGATATGCAAATTCCGTTAATCGTGCGTTTATCCGGTACTAATGTCGAAGAAGGTCGCAAAATTATTGCCGAAAGCGGTTTGCCGATTATTACTGCCGATACTTTAGCGGAAGCTGCTGAAAAAGCGGTACAGGCGCGTAATGAACAGGTGGCCAAAGAAGCTGCGGCTCAGGAGAACTAAATGGCTATTTTAATTGACGAAACAACACGCATCATCGTTCAGGGCTTTACTGGCAAAATCGGTACCTTCCATGCTCAGGACATGATTAATTACGGCTCCAATGTCGTCGGTGGTATTACGCCGGGCAAAGGCGGACAAAAACACCTGGGTTTGCCGGTGTTTAATACCGTTAAAGAAGCGGTGCAACAAGCCGGTGCGGAAGCCAGTATTATTTTCGTGCCGCCTGCGTTTGCGGCCGATTCCATCATGGAAGCCGCCGAAGCGGGTATCAAATATTGCGTGGCGATTACCGATGGTATTCCCACCCAGGATATGATGACGGTGAAAAGTTTCCTGCGCCGTTTTCCTGAAGACAAACGCATGATTCTAACCGGGCCAAATTGCGCTGGCACTATCAGCCCAGGACGTTCTATGTTGGGTATTATGCCCGGTCATATTTACATGCAGGGTAACGTGGGTATTGTGGGTCGTTCAGGTACTTTGGGTTATGAAGCTGCCGCACAGATGAAAGCTTTGGGCATTGGTGTCAGCACTTCGGTGGGTATCGGCGGTGATCCCATTAATGGTAGCGCCCACTGGGTGATTCTGGAAAAATTTGAGCGCGATCCAGAAACCAAAGTAGTCGTCATGATTGGTGAAATCGGCGGGCCGCAAGAAGTCGATGCCGGTGTATTTGCCAAAGAAAATATGACCAAGCCGGTGATTGCTTATATCGCAGGTTTAACCGCGCCTGAAGGTCGTCGCATGGGTCATGCCGGTGCGATTATTTCATCAGCGAGTGAAGGTGCAGCAGAAAAAGTGGCAATGCTGAGAGATTTGGGAGTTACTATCTGCCCAACCCCGGCTGCTATGGGTGCAACGGTGGCTGAGGTTTTAGCTAAACTGTGATACTAGCGGTTTGGAAAATTTTTTGAGGCTGTTAAAATAAAAAAACTCCCATTACTTACGCGTAATGGGAGCTACTTGAAAAAATAAGAATGAGCATCATCCGTTGTTGCTCGCTGTTACATTCAGTCTACGACTCATCTCGACGTTACTGAAAATAGCAGCAGCAGCAAACAACACGGTAGACACAATAAATTCTCCTGAAATAAAGCCCACCACACCGATGATGAACATTGCGCCAATGATGGCATCTTTATAAAAATCATTCATGATTAAATCCTCTGTTGTTCATTAAATTAAAGTTTCGTGTATTCGTTGAATACAGCTTAAATATAGTTTGTTCTTTATTGAATAACAATAATGCAAATAGAAGATAAATTGTTTCTTATTGTGAAACAGTTTCTGGAAGTTGTCCTGCCTCCAGTTATCCTGCAATGGGTCTGAAGGGGGTGATTATTTTTTGTAAAACGGTGTAAGGAACGATTATTTCTGTGATCCTGTTACACACGGGGTAACCGTTCAGTCCCCCTCTTTGAAAAAGAGGGGTTAGGGGAGATTTTTAAAATAAATCCCCCTCCACCCCTCGTAAACTCTCCCCCTTTTTCAAAGGGGGAGGTGAACGCATGCCACACGGGTAGATTTGATAAGGCTTGCCAGGTTTTAAAAACCTGACAAGCCTGGGGTTTTGTCATTGATTTAACTTTAAAACGCAGTATGTTTAATATTTTAATTGCATATAGGCAATACCTGGCTGCATAGCGGTGCGCCAAAGTTGTTCGAGTTCGGCATTATAGGATGGGTCGATTTCTTTGATGGTTTTAACTAAAGCATCCAGCCAGTCGTAGTACCATTCAGGTTTAATATTGCGATGCTCGCGGTTATGGACAGTCGCCAGCTTCTCCATTGCACCAGAATTTTGCATGCCGCCAGATGCCATTGTTACCATGATATGTAAAGATGATTTGAGCATTATTTTCTGGAAAGCAAAATCGGTATTTTTGAATTGCTCGGCAATTTGAACCGACATGGCCATAAAATTTTTATAAAACCGATCAAGAAAGTCAGGGTTGGCAAGACAACGCTTTAAACTGGCTTTGACAATTTCCAGGTCTCCGAAAGATAAGTTATGTGTGGCAGTGCTCATGTGAGGAGGCTCGTGTATTGGTTGGGGGGTGATTAGGGCTTATCGCCTGTTTAAAGATCAGCAGTTTTATTATGTCATGCCAATCAATTTTGACACAGACAGTATAGCCCCAACAGTGCTCATTAGTATGAGTGGCTTTGCTTTATTTCGGTAGGGCTTTGGGTTCTAGATATTTATCTGACATCGATAGGTGGTTATGAAAAAATCGCAAAGAGAAATTAAGTGATGCTAAAAAAACGACTCATTATTGCCATGACCGGTGCCACAGGTGCTGTCTACGGTGTAAGAATGCTACAAGTTTTACAGACACAAGAAGAATGGGAAACCCATTTGATTATTTCGTCTGCCGGTGTGGTTAATTTAAAACACGAAATGAACATGAAGCGTGCTGAATTGACGCAATTGGCTGATGTTGTCCACGGTATTGATGACATTGCCGCCAGTATTTCCAGCGGGGGCTTTAAAACCGAGGGCATGATTATTGCCCCTTGTTCTATGAAAACCTTGGCCGCCGTTGCGCATGGCTTTGGTGATAATTTAATTTCACGCGGGGCTGATGTGGTGTTAAAAGAACGCCGTCGTCTGGTGGTTATGCCGCGTGAAACGCCGTTGAATTTGATTCATATCCGTAACATGGCCACGGTAACTGAAATGGGGGGTATTATTTTCCCGCCTATGCCGGCTTTTTACAGCAAGTCCGATTCATTGATGGGGATGGTAAACGAAACAGTGGGGCGAGTTTTAGATATGTTTGGTGTCAATGTCGACGGTTTGTACACGCCTTGGACGGGACTTTAAATGGCGTAGCAAAGAGTTGTCAATAAGTTAACTGGATAATACCATGCCCAAATACACCAGTACGGTGACTGTTATTGATCCCGTAACACATAAAACCGTGGTATGTTTATCAATACGCACTAAATGCTTTTTAGGTTCGCCTGTTGGATGATTATCAAGCATTAAAAAATCATCATCATCCCAGTCATTATCCGATCCATTGCTTATAAAAGAGGGGAAAATCAGATCGTTTTCCATTTCCTTCATAAATAGATTGAATTTTTGCTCTAAATCTAATAATTGTTCGTCCAGGAACCGATTTATGTTGTCAGTTTCACTTTTCATGTTATTAGCGTCGTCAATGTTAGAATGATGTTACACCTTGTGGTAACTTTGTTATGTGCTGCTATTTTACTGCCTCGACTGAGCGGGTGATTGCCCTATGCCTAGGCAGTAACGTTACAGACTGTACTGCATCTATTCACACTGTTTAAGTATAGTCTAAAAACTTTGGTACGTATGGAAGATACCTATTAATTTTTAGTCAATGTTCTTGAATTTTTGCTGTTGCGAAAAATAAGCGGTTTTTCTTCACCCGTTAAATTAGCCGATGCTTTGGCTGAATCTATAGCGTGTTGAATAACCTCATGATTTGGCGATTTACTACACACAGGGTCGGTATTGTACATATCGCCGGTTAATAGATAAGCCTGGCAACGGCAACCGCCAAAATCTTTTTCTTTTTCATCGCAACTGTGGCACGGTTCTTTCATCCATTCAAAACCACGGAAGAAGTTGAAGGCTTTGGATTCATGCCAGATTTCGCTGATACTGTAATCGTTGACATTAGGGCAATCGAGTCCTGGCAAATCACGGGCAGAATGGCACGGTAGGGCGACACCATCTGGCGCGATGGTCAAAAATGTTGTACCCCAGCCATTCATGCAGGCTTTGGGGCGGTCTTCATAAAAATCAGGCACAACGTAATAAATTTTCATCTTGCCAGCGACTTTTTCTTTAAACGCCTGTGCAATAACTTCGGCCTTTTCAAACTGTTCTTTGGTTGGCAGCAATAAATCGCGGTTGGCATGTGCCCAGCCGTAATATTGCGTGTTTGCCAGTTCCAAGTAATCTGCACCCAATTCTTCGGCCATTGCCAGAATTTCCGGCATTTGGTGAATATTTTCACGGTGGATTACTACGCACAATACCATCGGATAGCCATGTTTTTTGACTAAATGGGCAACCGTTTTTTTGTGTTCAAACGATTTTGTACCGGCGATATGGTCGTTCAGTTCCTGGCTACTGGCCTGTATGCTCACCTGAATATGATCAAGTCCGGCTTCTTTGAGTTGCAGGATTTTTTCTTCTGTCATGCCATAGCCAGAAGTGATCAGATTGGAGTAATAACCCAGTTCACGCGCGTGTTTTACCAGTTCTGGCAAATCTTGGCGTGTTAACGGTTCGCCGCCGGAAAAACCCAGTTGCACTGCGCCCATTTTTCTCGCTTCTGTCAGTACGCGCTTCCAGTCGTCGGTGCTTAATTCAGATTGATAGTTAGCATAGTCAATTGGATTAGAGCAATACGGGCATTGCAGCGGACAGGCATAAGTAAGCTCTGCCAGTAACCAGCGCGGCGGGGTGATGTTAGTGTTGGTTAATCCAGTCATTTTGTAAGGCAACTCCCAAGAAAGCGGTGATGTCGTTGGTAAGACCCGTGGTGTCGAATTTTTGTTCAAGCTCGCTGACGATTTGTGCGAGCGTGCGTGTACTGTCACACAATTTTAGGATTTCCGCCGAGCTTTGGTTAAGTTCCACCATGCCTTCAGGGTAGAGTATGACATATTTTTGTTGGGCTTCTTCCCATTGCAGGCGGTGCAGGGAGGAGAAGTTTATGGGTTGGTCTGGGATTATGGTCATTTCGAGTATTTGGTTTAGGATGTAGGGTACTTTATAAATACAATGCGGAAAAATCTTCAACAGCGACTTGTATAATGTGCTGAGGTTGTCTGTGTTGGTGAGTGATGGCGCAGTAATCATTTTCTATTTTTTGTAATACAACAGCATCAAAGTATTGCTCGCCACAGAAAGTACATTCCAGGCAAGGCACATTTTCGACCACTAACATCTGTTGGTCTTTTGGTAGATATAGCGCGTGCTTTTGCTGTTAAAGTGTTTGTGACCACAGAATACACAGTGTTCAGACATTATGAATTGCCTCGTTCAAACGGGTTCTTAAACTTGGGTGGCGTAGGAATATAGACGGTAATAATGACCAGTGTCTTACCCATACAGCCGCAGACTGCATGAATGGGAATGCCGACATCAGTAATCCGGCGACTAAACAACTTGCCCCTCATTCAATTCAGGGTGTAGGGTTGTATTCTCCAGTACATCTTGCCATTGCACGGTTCTTTCCTCATTACATTTCTTGCATAAACGCCCAATCAATATACAAAGCAGGAAAGTGTTGTACCTGTGTCGGATCATCCATGCCAAATACGTCAGGCTGCCCATACTGTGTTTGTGAGTTTAATAAGTACACCATAATCCAGCGGTCTTCGGGGTGGATAATCCAATATTCCTGTACGCCGTGGCGTTGGTAGAGGTTGCGTTTGGTATTTAAGTCTTTCAGTGCGGTAGACGGAGAAAGCACTTCAATAACCCAATCGGGTGCGCCACGACAGCCGAGTTTATCCAATTTAGTTTTATCGCAGATGACACTGATGTCGGGTTGCACTACAGTATCAACGCTGTCATCCGCTTCATCTTTACATGGCAAACGGACATCGAAAGGTGCAACGTAACCTTTACAGGGTTTGCCTTGTAAATAGTTACGGATTTGTCCAGCTAGTTCAAACACAATGTCCTGATGCAGACGTGTTGGTGCTGTCATTGCATAAGCAACCCCAGCAAGCAATTCCCAATGTTCATCTTCTGGCCATTGGCAATAATCAGCATACGTGTAAGACTGTTGGAGTTTTTTTGCGGTATTCATAGGTTGCTCCGATAGGCTATCTATAGTTTCACATCAATGCCATATACTGATTTTTCCAGCTTGCCGATTGTGCTGTAATAATCAACAATGCCATTTTCCCAAATTATCCAGACTTCTGTAGCACCCGCTTGCAAATAAAGCTGAACCTTCATAGCCATCTCTTCCTTGGAATTGGATGGCGAGACAATTTCAATGCAAATTTCTGGGGCTTGCGTATAGGGCGTTTCATAGCCGTGTTGCTTAATGAAAGCTTTGGAACACCAGGCCACATCCGCGACTTTCACGCCTTCTGAGGTTTGGATTGAACATTCAACAAAAGCCTCACCTTTTTTAAGTTTTCGTTCAAGTAACATGCTGATTTTTACTTGTAACCGGCTGTGCTTATTGGACGCGGGACTCATTTCAATTTTGCCATAGCGGTTTAACTCGATTTTAAACGGTAAATCTTGCAAATAAGGGTTGTTGATGACTTCTGACCATTGCATGTGTTTTACTCCACCAAAGTACAGTTAATGACTATTGTCAGACGATGGCAACCAGTCTTCGGAAAGAATATTTACCATTAGCCAAGGGCAAGTTTCGGGGAAACAATCCATGCCAGTTTCAGCGATAGCTAATGAGATAGAATCCCCCCAAACATCCTCAAACCATTCCGAATCAGTGACAGTTGCTTTCAGGCTAGGCGTGTTTTTTAAGCGCCGTGCAATGGCTTTGCGCTGCTCTTTAATCGTCCGTTGCCAGCTACTGCCTTGGCGTTCCGGTTGGTATTGCCATTTGAGCAGATGAGATAAAAGTAATGCCATGCGGTTTGCCAGCTCGCGTTGTTCGCTTTTGCCCACGTCTTCAATTTCCTCGGCAATGTGTTCTATGTCAATGGCCGACAGCTTGCCCGAACGCAACAGATAAGCCTGTTCTTTAGCCCAAGCTACTATGTCATTCTCATAAGTGGCTGTCATTTTTACCTCTCAGAAGATCGTACAACCTGAACCTTGTACCCTTTACCTTGAACCTATTTTTCAACATTAAAATACGGCGGCATATCATTGATATAAGCCATATACATCGCATCCGCCATCGTCCACAACACATCCAGCTTAAATTTCAAAATTTGGATCATGCGGTCTTGTTGCTCGCGGGTTTTGTACCAGTCCAGGGTGATGGCCAAGCCGTGTTCGACATCGCGCCGTGCTTCAGTCAAACGTTTGCGAAAATAGCTATAACCTTCTGGTTCTACCCAAGGGTAATGTTCCGGCCAGTTATCCAGCCGTTGCTGGTGGATTTTAGGAGCAAACAGTTCAGTGAGAGAAGAGCTGGCTGCTTCGTGCCATTCTGAGCGTCTCGCGAAGTTGACGTAAGCATCAACAGCAAAACGTACGCCGGGCAATACATGCTGTTCAGAAATGATTTCTTCGCGTGTTAATCCTACAGCTATACCCAACTGTATCCAGGCTTCAATGCCACCAGGATCGCCTGGGTGACCGTCATGATCCATAATGCGCTGCACCCATTTGGCGCGGGTTTCTCGATCTGGGCAGTTGGCTAAAATATTGGCATCCTTGATGGGAATACAGACCTGATAATAAAAACGGTTGGCCACCCAGCCCTGTATTTGTTTTTTGGTGAGTTTCCCTTCATTCATTAAGGTATGGTAGGGGTGATGAATGTGGTAATACTCTTCCATGCCGCGCAGTGCGGCTTCAAATTCCTGTTTGTTCCAGGCTTTATCGTTTTGATTGTTCATGTGTTATCCCGTTATAAATCAATTTCCAAACCGTCGTAAGCGACTTCAATACCCGCTGCATCGAGTAGTTTGCGCTGCTCAGAATCATCATCCAAAATCGGATTGGTGTTATTGATGTGAATCAATATCTTGCGAGCTTGTACGCCGTTAAGAACTTCAATCATGCCGCCTTCACCCGATTGCGGTAAATGGCCGATGTCGCGGGCTCTTTTTTGGCTAATGCCCAGGCTCACCATTTCGTCATTCGTCCAGAATGTGCCATCAACTAACAGGCAATCAACCGTCTGCATGGCATCCATGACATGCGGTTCAATTTCACCCAAACCGGGTGAATAAAACACTTTTTTGCCGGTGGAAATCTGCTCAATAATAACACCAATATTATCGCCGTCGTGAGGGTCGTAGCGGTGCGGCGAGTAGGGCGGGGCTTTACTTTTTAGTGCCTGGGTGTAAAAACGCAGGTCGGCTATGGCAGGAATAGTAAAACTGCTGCCATCAATGGGAATGGGGTGATGGTTGACGGTGCAATAATGCGACAGCATAGTGAACACAGGAAAGCCGCTGGTCAAATCTTGCTTGACCATCTCTGAGCAGTAAATATCCAGTGGCTTGCCTTCGCGCAGCATGAGCAGGCCGGTGGTATGGTCAATTTGACTATCTATTAACAGGATAGCTTTGATGCCGGTATCGCGCAGACCTTCTTTAGGCTGAATTGCAGGAAAGGCTTCCAGTTGAGCGCGGATATCGGGCGAAGCGTTGATTAGCAGCCAGTTAATATTATCGGAACTGACAGCGATAGAGGATTGGGTACGTGCTTTACCGTTCATGTTGTTGTGACGTAAACGCTGGCAATTGTTGCAGTTGCAGTTCCACTGCGGAAATCCGCCACCTGCACCTGAACCGAGAACTCTAATTTTCATGTTGAGTTATCCTAAATAAAGAGGGATTTGGGGTGATGCGTGAGTGGCATCGAGGTCAAAAAAAAGGGGTTCTGGTGGGAACCCCTTTTTATCGCAAAACCGAAAAGGAATTAACGGTTGTAGATGTACATTGTTACTTCAAAACCGAAACGCAGATCAGTGTAGCTTGGTGTTTCCCATTTCATAATCATAACCTCTTTAAGTTTTCAAAATGTTGACTAGCTCGCTCAAGTAAAGCCACTTGAAAGTATACGATGAACTGTTTATTCGCGCAACTTTTGCTAGATGTCGTTTGGCCGCAACGTAAAGCAGTAAAGCAGTAGAGCTGTGATTGTCAGAGTATTTAAAAAATGGAATACGGATGACACGAATTTGACGGGTTTACACTGATTTAGATGCGGCTCTCCTAGAATTAAGTATTGTTCTTAATTTTGTCCACGGAAAACACAAAAAACACGAAATTTTCACTTTTTGTGTATTTTGTGTTTTCCGTGGACATTAAAAAATAAAATACGTCCAATCCGTGTTTATTAATTCAATCCGCCACAAGTCGGACACGCCGGATTTTGTTTTAGTTTCATTGTGTTCCACTCCATCGTCAGACCGTCCAAAAGCAACAGCCGCCCTGTCAACGTTTTACCAATGTTGATAATCAGTTTCATCGCTTCAAGCGCCTGTATACTGCCGACAATTCCTGTTATGGGCGCGATAACGCCATTGGTGGCGCAGTTTTGCAATTCTTCGCCGTCATGACTGTATAAACAGTTGTAGCAAGGGCTGTTGTTACGTCCTGGTGTAAATACCGACACCTGGCCTTCAAAACGAATGGCAGCGCCCGATACCAAAGGCGTTTGATGTTTAACGCACGCACTGTTAATGGCAAAGCGGGTAGTGAAGTTATCCGAGCAATCTAACACCACATCTGCCTTGGCAACTTCTGTTTTCAACAACTCACCGGCTAAACGTTGTTTAACGGCATGCACAGTCACTTCAGGATTTAAATTATTCAACGTCTGACGGGTTGAAATTACTTTATCCATCCCTATATCTGCTGTGTGATGAGCGATTTGTCTTTGTAAGTTGGATAAGTCCACTTCGTCATTATCATAAATGGTGAGCGACCCCACACCAGCGGCAGCCAGATACATGGATGCAGGAGACCCCAAGCCGCCCGCGCCAACAATCAAAACTTTGGCGTTAAGCAGTTTTTGTTGGCCTTCAATGTCGCACAGCGGCAACATGATCTGGCGACTATAGCGTAACAGTTGGGTGTCGTTCATAGCTTTTGGTGATTAAGGTGAGGTGGGCAATAATGCCACAGACTTGACAATCTGCAAAAGCTCATTATCATTAGCACTCATTAGG
>NZ_FUKJ01000098.1 GCF_900163745.1 Crenothrix polyspora | reverse complement strand
GGCCTGCTCTACCATGATTTGGCCACGGCGCTTAATTTCTTGCGTTACCGTGCCGGAATGCAATCGGCTATAAATGGGAAACCCCAAATGTCCGCCAGCCAGATCATAACCTAAGCGGTTAAAATAATAATAAACCGCTGCATCGGCGTAGTTGTCGCCGTGTAAGCGCCCATCGGAAATAATATCCAAACCCGCGTTGACTTGGTCGGTAACGATAGCCGCAGTTGCATCCTCCAATGCTTCCCTGAACATCGCGTCCGGGGGTTGCTGGTCACCCTTAAAATATCTTGCAAAATCCGCGTCCCACCACCTTGGGTTGGGATAATTGCCTACCATACTTGTTGGAATCAAAACGTTTTTCATTTTCAACACCTCTTATAGTTATTAGTTTGACAGCTTTGCGACACCTGAAGTGGCTATGGAAATAAGATAAAATGCACATGACCCTACGGATTCGGGGGCTCAAGCCTACACAAGCAACCATCTGACAAGCCCATTTGTGACACTAGCACTGTTTATTAGAAATGTAAATAGCTTATCTGGATTATTTGTTTATACCGCCACAACAGGGGCATCCTGCACCATGAACATTTTCTAACGGATGTTCACCGTCGTATTGAAAAATCGGTTTAGCCTGATGGCTACCGCATTGGGAACAAACCCATTCTTTGGGGGCCTGGGTATTTGCCAATACCAGCCCTTTAAATTGATGGTCGCAGTCTGGGCATTTGATGATATAAACCGGCATTGGTTTCTCTCACACTTAGTAGCCAAGTAGGGTGTGCATATGCTTTTCTGTGCCCACACGAAATTCGGCGATAATAAACGGTGTATCCGAGGGCGCTTGTGACCTTTGGGTTATAAAGGCACAAAAGCGTTGCCCAGCTACTATTGATTTGACCCGTTCATGCCGCACTCAATGAACGTACAGCAAGCATATCGCTTGGAGAAATAAGACGAACATCAGCTACAGTGAGTGTAACGAGCGCCTGGGTTTCGCCCGACCCCGTAACAAATTCTACTTCCAGGCCACCGGGTTCGTACAGTTCCACGACGGCCCCCATATCGCCTGCGCGTAATGCGGCCTTGGGCACATCTGTTTTCAGCACTACTGTATCAAAAAGTTTTATGTCCATTTTAATCTCCTGGATAGGCGGTAATAAACCGTGGAAAGTCTCGTCACGCAGTAGTATCCAAGCCGTCACCAGCATGACAGTTCGACCGGATGGTGTGGTGATATGGCCGCTGACCTCGAATTTCTGCCCATATTGGGTTTGTTCTTTTGTCCGCGCGTCATTATCAAGCGTAATCCTGAGATCCATGTCTAAACGCGTCCAATTGTCACGGGTGTATCCCAGTGTTCGAAAGTACTCAGCTTTAAATTTACCCACAGGATGTGACGATGACAATAAATAATCACGTAATTTCTCTGGTGGTATGACAGCTTTGTCTGCATTGGGTAGTTTCATGATTATGCCGTTAACGGCTATATTTCTGCCAGTGTTTTTCAAACAACTGGTTTTCGTCGATTACCCTGGCTGTAATCGGCCTGGAAACCCAGGTGAGGTTAACCATGTGCCGGGCATTGACATTTTCTGTGGTCACATTCCCGCCCCACGTCCCGCAACTTAAGCTTAAGGTATAGGGCATGCCATTACGGGGACTGCCAGCACCTTCATTCAGGCTTTGGTTAACCATGACTCGCGCTGTCTTTGTCTTCATTGCCAATGCCAGGGCATGTCCATCCTTGGCCGTATGAATGCCGCAGGTGTGGCCTTGACCCTGGTAATCTGTGATCACGTTAACCTGATCTATTGCGTTGTCGATAACGCCACTGTATTTATAAAGCGCAAGCACCGGTGACAGCTTTTCGCCTGAAAACGGGTAATCAGGCCCCGTGCCATTTTCTTCTACCATGAGGCAACTACACGCATCAGGAACAGTGACACCAGCCAGTTTTGCGATATGTACAGCAGGTTTTGCAATCACATCGACACTGGGAATATGGGTTTCTGGATCTGGCCACATAAGTTTTTGCAGCTTTGCTTTTTCGGCATTGCTGCAAAGATAAGCGCCCAGTTTTTGCAAGCGATTTACTAGTTCGTCATAAATCGATTCATGAGCCACCACCGCATTATCAGCCAGACAACTGGTGGCGTAATCAAACTTCTTTGCTATGGTAATTGTATTGGCGGCATCATCCAAATCACCTGTTTCATCAACCACATGTACCGCATTGCCAACACCGACACCATAAGCCGGCGTTCCCGAACTATACGCCGCTTTTACCATGCCAGCACCGCCGGTGGCGATAATCAAATCGGCGTGCTGCATCAATTGTTGTGTTTTTAACAGCGATGGCTTTTCAATAACCTGAACCAAGTCAGCTGGAGCGCCCACCTGCTCACAGGCTTCTCGCATGAATTTTACCGTCAACTCGGTGGTTTTTTGCGTTCTGGGGTGCGCGGCAATGATGATGGCATTACGGCCTTTTAGAGCCATCAAGGTTTTTAGGGGCGGTGTGGCATCAGGGCCAGTCGTTGGAATTAATGCCGCAACCACACCAACTGGCTTGGCAATTTTAATGAGTCCTTTTTCCGGTATTTCTTCAACGATGCCAACCGTTTTTACGTCCTGCATATCCCTAAGCGTCCCCATGCAGCGGTTGCGTATCTTGCTGACTTTATCACTGTAATTGCCAAAACCGCCTTCATCCACAGCCAGTTTCGCCAGTTGTTCCGCATGATCCTGGCGCACGACAGCCCAACAAACCGCTGTCACCAATTCATCGACCTGAACTTGTGAGTAATTCGCAATTTTCTTTTGGGCATTGCGGGCTTTTTGAAGATAAATGGCTATCTCATCGAAAAATGGCTCTGTATTTGTGCTCATTAATTTCTCCAATCTGTATTAAACATATACAGCTTAAAGCTACATCTAGTCACGCGATGTTCGACTTTTCTGGTTTTACGAGTTGATGAACCTGACTCGTCTGAAGACTTTATCATTTATGTGTACTGCTGTGTAGAGGAATCTTACCGCAAAATTGTGATGTGGTTACACTAAACCGGACACACTCTTTAAAATATTTGCAAAATAATACAAAATGTTTCCCTTACTTGGTAACACGAGCAATCCTACGTTTACTTCATCTACCTTTCGGCAATTTTTTATGGAGGGTGATTATCTTTTTTTCAATGGAAATATAGCCGCCCTCTACCAGTTCGCTGAGGATACGGCTGATGATTTCCCTGCCTGAGCCAATATGGGCAGCAATTTCTATTTGGGACATCGGTTTATTGATTACCAACTTGCCGTCGACCCCTGGCATAGCCATTTCATAAAGAAAATTCTTCAGGCGCTCATAAACATCCATGAATACCAGGTTTTGGGTAATATTATTGGTAAAGCGGATTCTTTGGCATAAGTATTTAATGACTTGTAGAGCCATTTTAGGGCTTTGATTTAATAGCTCCAAAAAATCCGGTTTATAAAGCGCCAATAGCACACAGTTTTCAAGACTAACGATACCAGCCGATCGTGGCTTATCGTCAAATAAGGAAAGTTCGCCAAATATATCGCCAGCTCTCAAGGTTGATAAGACAATCTCTTTCCCCTCCTCATTACTGGCTACGACATTAACACTGCCCTCTTTGATGATATACAGGGTACTTGAAGTATCACCCACCATAATCACCTGGGTGTTTTTTGGCACCGTTTTTGTTTTTATGCGGCTAATGATGGCCGCAATTTCTTGCTCATCCAGGCAATTGAATAACTCTGTGGTTTTTAAGAAATCGATAGTGTCCATGAGACCAATAAATTTTGCTTAGTTGTAAGGTTTGATTTACTGCTAACCAATTACAGCCCTGCAGTAGCTTTGGCAACTCTGTACCAGGCAGCCAATTGTCCTTGTCGTTTTAATATTTTGCTACACAAACGTTTTATCCAAAAAAGGATTGGTAATTATCAGTTGGGCATCAATTTTTTGACCATGCTGCATATCTTCCGAATACAAAAGGCCGCAACCAGACTCTAACGCAGCACTGATGATCATGCTGTCATAAAGGGCATAACCGTATCGCTCGGCAATATCCAAACCCCGCTCATGAATGTTGATGGTGACGGCTTGTATTTGGCATACGGCACGTACTATCGAAAGTGTATCGCGTATTTCGTCATAAGACATTTTCAGTTTTCGTGAGGCTACCGAGGCGAATTCATTCAATACCTGGACGCTAATCACACCGCCCACGGCAATAACTGCTTCCGCCCTATCAGCTTTATGGTTATCTTCAGACAGTAGATACAGCACAACATTGGTATCGAAAAATGCCTTATCGGTTTTCATTGGCTTCCAAACGGTCAAACTTAAAATCGGTGGGCAGACGGCCGCGATATTTTCGCAATCTGGCTAACAATTCTTGTGGGCTGGGTTTTTTCCCCACTTCGAAAACTCGATCACTGGCGATATGAATTTCTATGTCGTCACCCTCTTTCAGTTCGAGGGCTTCGACGACACTGGCAGGTAATCTTACTGCCAAACTATTTCCCCATTTTGCGACTTGCATAATGAATTCTCTATTATTTAATAATATACATTTATTTATTGTATATCGTATTTTCTTGCATTGCCAGTATCTACAAGCTGTCGAACTGGAACAAAAACTGTGCTTAAGTCACATTTTCTTTGTTACCAGATCACAGCTTGATCCCGTAATTTTAGATAAATTATAACCGTCGTCTGAAGTTTACCCTCAATGACGAGATGGCAGGGAATTAATAAACTCAATGTAAAAATTTGCAGCTTGTTTGGCATAAATGTAACCCATTCTTAACTACACAGGAGTTGCATTAGTTTTTTCAATCTGAGGATAAAACCAATGAACTATTCAAAGTACATTCGAACATTAGGGGCTGTTGCCGTTTGGTAAAAATACTTGCTATATCAAAGAGTTAAAGAAAGTTATTCAATTTATAAGTAGTTGTTTTTAATAAATATTTATCGAAACGGCAACAGCCCCTAGAAAACGTTGGGGATTATTATTCACCCAGCCTATCAAGTGTCTATATTTTTGAAGGCTTAATTAGGAGAAAAGAAAATGAAAACACGAAATACCATACTAATGATTCTAACCGCTCAAATTCAAGGAGTAAATAATCATGTTTATATATAAATGTGCAAAGGTTATGTACACGGCTCTTGCTTGCTCGTCACTATTGCTAGCGACTAACAACGCATCTGCCGCAAATCTTCCCTGCGTCCAGCGATGGGTTAACTGGAACAGTACTTCGGGCATCAAATTTATAAGCTTCTCTTTAGTGGCGCTTCATTCACCAAGTAACATTGCCGCTTATTCATCTACAGGAAAGCTAGTAAATTGCCCTGGAAATCAATGCCTGAAATCGCAATATTGGGTTGAGACTCTCATCAGTGACCGCAGTTTCACACACCCGAATTCACCGGTCGGCGGATTTGGCTTTAATCAACCATTCGATGTTGACAGACCAATTCTGATCTGGGTCGATAGTATCCCTAATGACAGTGCTGGTAAAGTTCGAATGCATCAAGCGCAAGGTAGTTATGCCTTCACACCAAGATGTGTAGGTAACATGCTAGTCGGTGATGACCAGTATGGCAACCATTGGACGATGGGGTTCAAAATACCAGATATCAAGCTTTAAATAACCATTCTAATGGGTACGACAAATGAAAATAAGACAAGCTATTTTAATGGTTTCAACTTTCAACCACTTTAGTTCAAGGGGTAAATGATCATGCCTATACAAAAAAAATGTGCATGGATTACATGTACTATGTTCGCATACACCTTTCTATTCGCGATTACTGATGCATCGGCTGGTAATCTTCCTTGTATACAGCGATTAATCGATTGGAATAATGCCAATACCAATAACTATGTCAGTTTTACAGCGGTAACACTTCATAGTCCGAGTCTCATTGCTACATATACACAAAGGGGAGAGCTTAAAAATGCCAGTTGCTACCCAATCTCTGGCCCGAACGGAATGTGCTTATATGGTATCAACACGGTTGACACGCTCTCAAGCAATCGAACGTTCAGCAAAGGTTTCTCAACACAACCATTCGATGCATCCAGACCAATTAAACTTACAATTGATAGTATTCCCGTCCACGATTTTTATGATATACAAATACATCAAGCACAGGGCAGCTATACCTTTACTCCAGTCTGTGCTGGTAACCTACTAATTGGCACCGATCAATACAGTAACCATTGGACGATGTCCTTCTCAATGTATACAGCCTCAGTTATTAGATAATCTTGGCTACGATGCAAAAACGCTTGGCGGGCTGGGTTGGAATGGCAGCGTAAATCCAGAAAATACTGAAGTTCGTTTTTACGAATTACAAAACATAAGTGACCGAAAAACTTCACTTTTTTGAAGAGGATATGACCATGAAAAAATATAAGGCGTTTGCCCTACTATCCATACTTGCTGCGGTTTCAACTGAAGCCTCTGCAATAGATTATTCAACGCTGTTTCAAAACCAAATATTGTTTAAGGGACAAAGATTGGTTGCTAATGGCTGTCTTTCTCGTCTTGAAATGCAGAGTGATGGTAATCTGGTACTTTATGATCTTAGTAGTGGAAGAGCACTTTGGGCATCTAACACGGTAGGTCGTAATGGCTACACTATTATGCAATCTGATGGAAATTTAGTGATGTACAATTGGAATAATGTACCTTTCTGGTCTACCAATACATGGGGTCATAAGGGGGGGCATTTGGTTATGCAAGATGATGCAAATTTAGTTGTCTATCACAATTCAACCCCTTTATGGGCATCAAATACAAATCGTGAAAGTTTAGGTTCAACAACCTGTGATATTCGGGCATCCAAAACAGGGACAGAACCTAATTGGGATAGACCCGGTGGTGATTATGTGCATTACAAAATGAATACTGCCAATTATTCACATTGTGCTTATTGGTGCTCACAAGATAATCAATGCCAGGCTTTTACTTATGTACCACCAGGCGTACAAGGCAATACGGCTATGTGTTGGTTAAAAAATACAATTCCTGCAAAAACATACGCACCTGGCATGGTATCTGGTTACGTTGCCCGTGAATAAAATTTATCTGTATATGACAGCAACGGCAGCATGGTAGGCTGGGTTGAAATGGCAGCGTAAACCCAGAAAACACTAGGGTTCGTCACCATTAAATCCAGCCTACCGAATTAACAATTCATTTCACTGCGTTATCTACTTGGTTTGACAGGTTACCCAGTAAGTATTTTAGGAGAAAATTATGTATAAGCCCCTCTTTAAGCTGATAGTATCATTTTCGTTATGCGCTCCTTTTGTTTTGCAAGCCGCATCCTGTCCAACGCCCAGTACGAGCAGACCATTACAGGTAACAGGACGCTATTTGACCGATGCAAAGTGTAACAATGTCATGTTGCGTGGCGTTAACCTGCCACCCTACAAAGAAGGCTGGCAAGATGATATTGCCCGTGTGTCCGCAGCGGTAGCAAGCACCAAAGCCAATGCCGTCAGGTTGGTATGGTGGTCGCATATTGCAGGTACCCCAGAACCTCAAACCGGAACCACGTACTATAAAGCCAATGATCTGGATCGTGCCATTACCGCTTTTAGCAGCAAAGGCATATTGCCCATAGTCACCTTGCACGACCTGACTGGCAAAAACGATCCGGTACAATTTAAAAAAATTATCACCAATTTCTGGACTCGGACAGATATTGTCAACGTCATCAAAAAACATCAGTCTCATTTGGTGATTAATATTGCCAACGAATGGGGGCCTAACTGGTTTACCAACCAAGGGATAGATTCAAAAGCCGATGTCACCAATTTTATCAATACCTATAAGACAGCCATTGCCGCTATACGTGCCAAAGGCATTAACGTGCCTTTAATGATTGATGCCAACCAGTATGGCAACAACGAACGAATATTCATTGATAACAGCTATGACCAGCGCGTAAACAATGGGCAATACCTTATCAATACTGATCCCAAACATAATCTGCTGTTTTCAGTACATACTTATGAATGGGAATATGATTACAACACAGACACGGCGGAAAGCATTGATCCCGCCCCAAAGCTGGATAGTATGGCAAACAGCAAATTGCCGTTTGTCATCGGAGAAATGGGCAATGTGGTGCCTGATGGCCACGCATTTTCCGGTTACGCAGATTTGCTCACCAAAGCCAATAATAACAATATTAGCTATTTTGCCTGGGACTGGTACAACGACGGCACCGACACCACGTTATCCCCTTACCGTATGAACATAACCCTAAATGGCCAATATCGGGAAGGCGATGGTGTTACCCTACCTACTAACCGTGATGAAAACCCATGGGGTTGGGATATTCTCAATGCGGACGGTTATGGCATAAATACAGCTATTCCTCTGACTATGCCGGTTCAATTTGTTAAATAATACCTTACTAACCAAAACATAATCAGGTAATATGTAAAACGACAATTAGGCTTGATAGATTTCTTAACAATACTCAAGCCTAAGGTTGAAAAGGGTAAGGCACATAGTTCAGCCCTCCTATCAATCTTCGGGTAGACATTACCCTAACAAAGTCGAGGAATATATTATGAACAACTTGAATTGTTTTGCTAATAGTTTGAATTTTGGTTTATTGCCAAAGGGATTATTAACGCTGTTTATAACTATCCTGTGTGGTGTACCTTTACCTTGCACTGCGGCTGACGATTTAACAATTTACAATGATGCCATAGCAAATGGCTGGGAAGATTGGTCATGGGATGGTGTTACATCAAGCCCCAACACCGCCATAAAAAAAGTTGGCATTAGCTCATTAGCCGTTAAATACAGTAGTGCTTGGCAAGGTCTGTCTTACCACCACATTGGCACGGCAGTTAACAGTAAAAATTATACGGCCATTCATTTTTGGGTGTACGGCAGCAGCGGCTCTGGGTTGTTGCAAGTAGTTATACAAGACAAGACCACATCGCCGGAAAGTACGCCATTTTATTTTACCCCTACAGCTAACAAGTGGGCACAAATCACTGTGCCATTAAGTAAGCTAGGCAATCCAGCCACTATTGCCCGTCTTTCTATTAAGGACGCTACGGGTACTACACAGCCAGTTTTTTATATTGATGATTTACGCTTGATAGCCAAATTGGCCATGACAATCGATGCCGCCGCCAACCGCAAGCCTATAAGTGAGCAAATATACGGCATTAATTTTTATGGTATGGACGAAACAGGCGAGGATGATGGGGACTTTATGAAAAAAGTTGGCGTTACGGTAAGGCGCTGGGGTGGCAATACAACCTCACGTTATAACTGGAAAATAGATGCCACCAACTCGGGTCATGATTGGTATTTTGAAAACGGCACCAGCAGCGATATCCATACTCCCAATAAAGCCGTTAGTCGCATGGTAGGCAAAAATTCGACTAACAAGGTTTCAACTTTGTTAACTGTGCCCATGATTGGTTTTGTCGCCAAAGATGGAAAAAATTCATCTTGCGGTTTTCGTATCAGTAAATATGGCCCACAACAAGAATATGATAATCACACAGGTGGGCAACCAGATTGCGGTAAGGGCATAAAGCTAGATGGCAAACCGGTAACCGACAATTCCCATCAGGATACCAGTATCCCTTTCAACCCAAATTCCATCAAGGAGTGGATTAATTACCTAAAAAAACAAGGGCTGGGGAAAAGTGGCGTGCAGTTTTATAACTTGGACAATGAAGTGGACGGATGGCATATAACCCATAGGGATGTTTTTCCTACAGCAATAAAATACGACCAGCTACGTGACCATACTTACCAATATGCTGCCGCCATCAAATCGGTAGACCCAACCGCAAAAATATTGGGGCCCGTTCTGACGGATTGGTCACATTATTGGAACTCGGCCTATGATCTACAAAAAAATGATTCCAAGCCTACGAATGACCGGAATACACACGGTGGAACACCTTTGGTGGCGTGGTATCTGCAACAAATGAAGGCCTACGACAAAAAATACCATAAACGTATACTTGATTATCTGGACTTACACTTCTATCCACATTGTTTTTACAACGTTAACGATAAATGCACGTTGACCCCAGAATTACCGCACACGCAGGATAACCCTGGCAATGCCGCCTTACAAGCCTTGAGACTGCGTAGCACACGTTCTTTATGGGATCCAACTTATGTGGGGGAAAGTTGGGTCAAAAACGTGGAAGGAGGCGTTATTAAACTAATCCCTCGGATGAAAGAGTGGGTGGACAAAAACTATCCGGGTACTAAACTGGCCATTTCTGAATACATGTGGGGAGCATTGGGGCATATTAACGGAGCTTTGGCGCAGGCTGATGTTTTGGGTATTTTTGGACGTGAAGGCTTGGATTTGGCCACTTTATGGCAACTTAGGCTAACATCGGATCAACCAGGTGCCTTTGCCTTCCGAATATACCGCAACTACAACGCCAATGGTGGCAAATTTGGCAATACCAGCGTCTTGGCCAGTAGCACAGACCAAGGTAAAGTTGCCATTTACGCAGCCCAAGAAGGTACGAATGGCGCCTTGACCCTAATGGTTATCAATAAAACGGCAACGGCACAGTCTGCCCCCATTACGCTAAAAAACTTTAAGCCAACGGGTGTTATTGAAACATGGCGTTATGGTGCTGCTAATTTGAATAGCATTGTGCATCCTGTTAACCTCAAATTTACGGGCTTGCAGTTCGCTAACAGTTTCCCCGCTAACTCGATTACGTTGCTGCGCATACCGAGCAAACATTGATACCCTATTCGCCACTAGGTTTGCACATAAGGTTGTGCTTACCAATGGTTGTAATATTGGCTTTACTGATGGTAGATGTTGTGTTTGGATGCTCTGGGACATAAACCGCATCACTGGGCTTTCTTGGCAAACCACCGTAACCCACTTGTACCAAAGAACTGCCTTTGCCAGATGAACAAGGGCTAGCATTCAGGTCTGGTCTTTGCAGGAATCCTGATTTTAAATTCAGCATTGCGCCAGTAATGTTAAGTTCTGGTGCAGTGCTTTTGATCGTTCCGCTTTCACCGTTTTTTGATGCGGCCTGGATGGCGTTGAAGCCCGGTTGGAACTCGTGCTTATCCCCTCCAACTTGCAGTTGTCCGTGACTGGCTAACAGTGTATTTACTTTATTGGTTATGTTTCCACCCTTATTGCCATTGGCTTGAATAAATCCACCGTTTAAGATCAGCCCATCAGCGTTGATTTTGTTATTGCCACTGATGGCGATATCTCCCCCTTGGCCACTCCCTTTTACTGAGGTAGTTATTTGGCTATCGTTTAAGCGGATTATGCCACCTTTTAGATTAATGAAACCTCCATTAGTAGTCGCACCTGTGTTATTGACCTCAGTTTTTATTGTTGCATCTTGCAGCGTCAAATTATCGGCATTGACAGTGATGTTTCCTGCTGCCCCTTTATTTTCAGTTGACGAAGAAATCCTCCCCCCATTTACAACCATTAATTTTTGGGTGGCCAGGATTATGTCCCCCGCCTTACCATGAGAGCCAATACAAGCATCATTACTACTGGAACATTGGTCGCTGACTATACCGGCTTTTATTGCTTTATGGTTGCCGTCAATCGTGATGTTTTTGGCCGTGATATTAATGGCTCCAGCATTGCCATTAGCATTGCTAAAAGAGTCGGAACTGATAACACCTGAACTGTTTATTTTGATTGTGCCGTCCACATTGACGGTAATAGCACCTGCTGATCCCGTGTTATCACAAAGACCATGATCACATCCTGCGTTATTGAAAATACCAGAGCCTTCCCCGTCAATATATAGCTCCCCCGTTTTAACAATAACTTGGCCTCCTTTGCTATTGCCACGATTGCTGGCCTCAATTTTTCCATTTTCGATAATCTTCAATGTATTGGTAGCACCAATGAATACTCCTGCTTGGTTAGCGACATCGTTGGTATCGTTGTGCCATGAGACCAACTGGCTATTATTGCTGAGTGTCAAATTTCCTGCTTGCACAATTATTAATCCACTACCATTACTACCTTCTGCTGTTGAAATAGCACTGCCTTTGATTTGCACATTACCGTTATAGTGAAAGTTGCGCAGATTCTTTGCATTAAAAATATCATTGATATTAATTTTTTCTTGTGCATC
This sequence comes from Crenothrix polyspora, assembly GCF_900163745.1. Classification (GTDB taxonomy): domain Bacteria; phylum Pseudomonadota; class Gammaproteobacteria; order Methylococcales; family Methylomonadaceae; genus Crenothrix; species Crenothrix polyspora_B. The sequence continues at coordinate 2,631 of NZ_FUKJ01000098.1, read as the reverse complement.
CCCTATGGCAAGCAAGCGAATCACACCGCTTGGGCTTTGTATCAGCACAGGCAACACCTCACCATTTCCTTCGCCATCAATTTTTATCGTACCAGCGGTAAAAGAAACTTTCTGGCCTTCTTCAAAAACCCATTGCGTCACTCGATTAGAATCAGAATTACTACCTTTAATAGATAAGACAGCCTGTTTTTGATGTTTGCCACCCAAAAAACCGAAACTTTTAGGCGCGGTAGCTGTAAAACTACTGGCAGTATCCGGCAGAGTAGCACTGTATAATCCGCCATCATCAAACTTAAGACTGTTCGCTGTACTTACATGGAAGGCTCCAGGTACATTCACGTATGAGCCTTCCCCAAACACAACACCGTTAGGGTTGATGAAATAAAAATCTGCATTCGGCATTGTGCCTTTATCTACGACTAATGTGCCATCAATATGAGATATACCATCACCAGTTACACGGCTGATAACATTATTGATGGCATGATTGCCGCTATCCGTAAATATGGCCGTTTGGCCTTTATTAATATCAAACACCTTAAAACTATGGAAAAGATTTTTGTCGCTAATTTTTCCAAGACTTTGATCGATGGTCATCGTACCTTTGTTAGGGAGCACGGGTCTTTCGTGGCCATTAAATTTGTTATCAACAATAATTTCACCCCATGCAAAACCGCTACAAACCAGTAACGAGAAGCCCAGAACATCACATAAAATTGTGTTAATTACCCTAATACCTTTAACCTTACATTTCATCTTCCCACCTCCCCAACCAAAACAAACGGCGACCAAAACGATGCCGCCGCAAATTCCTTACGCTGCATCACCACAAGCTGTGCCTGGCGCAAGGCTTCGGCTTTTGGCACGCCTTGCTTTAAATACCGGTAAAAATGTTCCATCAATAGAGTGGTCGCTTCATCACTCACCGGCCACAGCGAACCCAGCACGTTTTTTACCTTAGCCTTCACCATAACGCCGCTGATACCCAACGGCGAACGGTCGTTGCCTTCCGCTGTTTGGCAAGCACTTAATACCAGCAAATCCGGTGTTTGGTTACGGTTAAACAAAGTATCCAAATGATCCATAGTCAAGATGTGGTCATAAGTCATAATAAAACTGTTTTGTTCTGTACCATCAAAAAAACCGTGTGAGGCAATATGCACGATACGGTAGGGATTATTCTGCACTTGGTCGCTAAACGCCTGTAAGGTAAATGACTGGTTCATTAAGGCAGTAGACTGCAACGATTGTGTCGCTATAGCATCCATTTCAGTTTGTACGGATGGCAAAGCCAAGCTCGACTGAATTTTTTGCAAGCTTGACCTATCGGTTAACAACGTCCTTAATTTGATGCCACGTTGCCCAAAATTCTTCACTAATGCACGAGAGCTTGCTCCATCTGTAGGCAGCAAACCCTGCACCAGACTATCCGGCAATTCCTTGACCACACCGCCAGGTTCGCTTAAGCCCGCCAACAACACTTTCCCATCTTGCGTCGACGTTCCTACCGTGTGGCTAATACTGAGGCCAGGCGAGATAATGACTGCATAATCCTCCACCACATAACGCTGGCCATCGTACAGTGCACCCAAGGGAATAAGGCGCAATGGCCCATCAGGGATATAAACCAAGGTGTTGATGTGTTGAGAATTCAATACCGCAGCAATAGGCTGTATTAAATATCGGTACAGCGTAGCGGCCGGTAGCTGATAATCATCGTCATAAGCACGCATCCGTGCAGCAAAATCGTTGATGGTACTCAACAATTCCGTTTGTTGCACCGGCGTTGAAAAATGCTGCAAGCCAGCCTTCGTCAACAGCAACAAATCCACATGGGTTGGAAAAATAACCGGATACAAGGCCGCCATCCCTTCAGGCAACATGGCTTTGTCTATCGGACGTGACGGCAGTTCGCAGCGGTTTTGAAAATAATCTTCCAATTCGCTTTTCTTGATCTGCTCAACGGTCATCTGTGCTTCTTGCAACAGAGCAGAGTGCTGCTGTGGCGTATTTTTGGCCTTGTCAAACAGCAGCGCCGCCAATTCCAGATAGGCCGGCGCTAAAGTGTCACGGAATGAAGAACGCCCATTTTCATAAGTGACAGGAATGTCCTGGCGCAACGCCTGGATATGCCCAACTGCACGGCGGTAAGCGGCAATCGCCATATCTTGTTGGCTATGCTGGGTATAATAGCGCCCTAACTGCCACTCAAAATGCAGCAACAAATCCCGCGCCTGGTCTTGTTGCCCATAAAAGATAGCTTGCTGCAATAAATCTGCGGCTTCCTCATCACGGCCTTCCTGCGTGTAAAGATCGCTTAAATAACCTAAAGATTGGGCTATTTGTCGGGGCAGATGCAGTTTTTTAGCGTGTTCCAATGCAATGGACAAAGCCTCATAAACGTTTTCTAGCGGTAGTAACGTAGGAGAAAAGAGCCGCAGTTGTAAACACTGATAGGCCAAATCTAATTCCAGGTGTATCCGGTTAATATTTTCTGGCAAACGGCGCACCAATTGCTGGGCTGTTTGTAAATATCTCCCAGATTCTTGATAGGCTAGCTGTTGCTGTGCCAGGGCGGCGCGGTGTAAAACGGCGCTGGCCTGTAGCGCTGGCAAGCCGTTGGCGGCCACG
>NZ_FUKJ01000100.1 GCF_900163745.1 Crenothrix polyspora | reverse complement strand
CGATAAAACCAGTATTTCCACGGGGTGGCGTTGGGTACGCATTACCAATGCAATGCCCGCAGGCGGGAGAATTTTTTCCTTTGATGTTCTTGCATACGGATCATGACATTCACCAGCGCCTCTATGGCTTCGAGAATGTAGGGGCCTTTATTCAGCATGACACATTCCGCCCGAACGGCCATGGCGGCATCGGTAAATTCAGGCCGTGACCGGACACCTTTCTTGGCTATGGACTCCAGCACCTGAGTCGCCCAGATAACCGGCACATGCGCCGCTTCGCATAACCACAACAATTCCTCCTGAACTTCGGCGAGCCTGGCACTACCCAGTTCAACGGCTAAATCCCCCCGCGCAATCATAATGCCCAGGCTATGCCGACCAATGGTGCCCAGAATAATGTCGGGCAGGTTTTTAACCGCAAGATTGGTCTCTATTTTGGCAATAATGGGGAACTCGGCGGCATTGCGCTTGGCCAGCCCTGCTATTAGATAGTCCATATCTGCCAAGGTTTCGACGAAAGAAAAGCCAATTAAATCGGCATGTGTGCAGGCAAAATCAAGGTCGGTCAAATCCTTTTCGCTCAAGGGCGGCAAGCCCAGTTCAGTATCGGGAAAATTGATACCCTTGTCGCTTTGTATTCGCACCCCATTGCTCCGTGCCTGGGTGACGCGCAGCAAAGCGCCTGCTTCAGAAATTGTCTCGACAACAGCGCCAAGCTTGCCGTCATCAATCCAGACCGGCTGGCCACACTTTAATTTTTTGCTAAATGACGAGAGTGTGCAGCCAATTTGTGCGGGTTTTAGCAACGTGCCGTTTTCATCATATTCGGCAGGCGAACCAATGACATCATTTTCAGTCAGCAACAACACGTCATTCTTGAACAGGCGTATTTCCAGCGGCTGGCCGACAAATTTACCCAGAGTAAACTTATCCGCCGACTCAGCATCTTGCTGCCCCTGTTCAAGCAGCGTTAATTCAGTTTCGGACACCAGGTAGCTGGTCTGGTTGCAACTAACCAGCCACTCGGTAGCCGACAGGGCTTGTTCTATTTGCAAGTAACGCTGCTTATAACGCGCGTCAATAAATCCCAGGCAACTTCCGGAATTCAGCCGTTTATGCAATGCCTTAGGAATGGATACCCTAAATAATGGCGTGCCGTCTTCCGTATTTTCCGGTTTTTTACTGGCGTTTACCGTCAAAATCAGGCGCTCGGCGGCAATCGCTTTGCCATCAACAGTCTTTTTTACTTTAATGTGATGAACTGGCAATCCCAGCGCAATGGCGCCCGTGCGAATTTTATGGCCGGCCAGATCCATTAGAATACGGCAGATGCTGCCGGTTTCCGTTTCCGCACGGCGAATATTTTTTATCATGTCCCGCCAAAGAACTGGGTCATCATGGGCGCAATTAATTCGCGCACATGTCATGCCTTTTTCGAGCAACGCCTGGATAAGCCCGTAATTCCAGGCGGTTTCTGTTGCCAGCGTGACCATGACATGCACTTTGCTGTTGTCATGAAACGGGCCGAATAATTCGATGCTGTGCTGATCCAGTAATTGCTGTCCCCGGTTGAAGCCGGACTCGCTGGGATTTTGGTCGCCCGGTTGATAGGATTTATTCGTTGCCCGTTTTAATAGGTCAATCACCGCTTCCAATGTTGACATGACCGACGCTTCAGATCTGCCCAGCGAGGATAATCCGACCTGCGCTAACCGATCCTGCAAATGCCGCAAATCGAATTGCCTTAGCGCCAGGTAATGCGCCAGATTGCGGGCACCCCTAGTGAACACTTCCGAGTGATACTTGTCTTTATATTTCTGTAGTCTGTCTGCTGAATTATGGTCAATTTCATCGCGTAGATCAGAGACTTCGGCCAACAATTGTTTGAGGGTATCGTAATAACTGTCTTGGCCACTGGAGGGGGATGTTTTTGACATAACGTTTTTTAAGTTCGATAAGATAAATGCACGCCGCACTTGAGCGTGCATCCAATGCCATTAAGGCATGGCGGATCGCATCCGCCATGCCTTTTTACAGGAACGTCTTGGTTATGCCTTTAATTGCCTGACACCATCATCGGTTCAAAGGTAAACAGGTTGCGGCTGTAGGGGTTTACCGACACTTTAATCCAATGCACATTAGGGCTACCAAATGTTTCTACCCGTGTGAAATTTTTGACCAAATGGGCTTGGTCAACCAACGGTTTGTCAATTTTAAAGAAATGCACATCGCCATGCACCAGCACAATTTCGCCGCCGAATTTACCCGTTTCATCAGCCAACACAGTCAAAAAATTGGTGAAACCATCGAATCCTGGCAATGACCGTTCATTAAAGCTTTCGGTTTCCGGTAAATCGAAACTTGGATCGCCCTGAATTGTGATGACCAGACCTCGCGCTTTGCTAGCCTTGGCTTTTTGAAACGATTCTTTGAGAAATGCAATATTGGCCGCATCACGCGCTAAATATTCGGCATTATCTGCTTTGCAATCTTCCAGACTGCGTGCGCTTTTGTTGGTACATTCGCTGTCAGTATTGACCTTATTATTGTTACTTCCAGGCATATTCAGACCTACAAACACCACTTTACCCCGCGTCCAGCGTGTGTTTTCAGCATAGTCACCCGCTAATGCGCCTTGGTGTTCGAGCTTCATTTTCTTCTGGCCGAAACTGTAAGGCGTGTTAAACATAACCTGGCGAATGTGGGTCAGTCTTTCCAGATTATTGTAACCGTCGTTGTTGGTACGGTGACAATCTGTCCATTCATTATCGCCAGGAATATACATCAGCGGTTTTTTGAACAGGTTGAAACGATCAATGGCATTGGTGTATTGGCTGTCGTCACAAAATGAACTGCCATCTTTAATATCGCCATCGAATATGCTGAATGCAACATTAGAGCCGACATTCCGCACCCTCTGAACAAAAAAATTATTTAAACTGTAACGCCACATATTTAC
>NZ_FUKJ01000206.1 GCF_900163745.1 Crenothrix polyspora | reverse complement strand
CCGTTAAGCTCAACCGTCAGCACTTCGCATTGCTCGCCAAACACTTCTTTCAAAATCTGGAAGTATTTTCTGGAAAAAACTGGCGTTCCGAGATTTCGAACACTTTCTGAATACGCCTGGTAAAGCCTGTCAACATGGGTATCAATAGTACTAATCAAGCCCGTATCAATAGCTTTTCTCACCATTGCCCGCTGTTTTCTGGGAATAGCCAGCCTATTTTTTTCTACATCGGCATCCAGGGCTTTTCTAAAAGTCACGTACAAATCTTTATGTGGCCGTTCCGGTGTTTTTTGCGTTCTGTTACGCATTTCCAGACAATCGACACCCAGTTGCTCAGCCAATCGACAGGCTTCTTTATCTAACGCTGAATAAACCTGCTCATCTTTAGCAACAATACCGCCATACACACAAAACGCCGATGACACCAACTGATTACCAAACAGCAGACTGTTGACATGCACCAACGGCAAAATACCGGTGATTTTGCCCTCGTGTTCGCTGTATAAAAAATAAGTTTTATGGCCAAAAGCCCTTTCGATCACTTCTTTCCATCCCGATAAATGGAAAAACGTGGCTTCCTGTGTAGTTTCAACAAATTCATCCCAACGGGCGTATTGGCTAACATCCAATGTTTTAATCATGCGTGGTAATCCCTTTTAGCGTGTCGCTTGCTGTGATTTATTTTAGGAAAACGTTTTCCATGGTATCCCACTGAAAATCGGTCAGCAGTTGTTTAATTCTACCTTCCATCCTATTCAGGTTGAGATAATGGCGCGTTTTGGCTTTAAGACTCAAACCCTGTTGCCTAGGCTGTTCAGGATCAATCTCCCAGGGATGGAAATAGAAAATACCCGATTGTTGTTCTTTATCATTCACCCGTTGAAATGCCCACCTGGACAGTGCATAAGGATAAAATCTAAAAAATCCACCACCCCCGCACGGCCAGTTTTTACCACCCAGCGTTAAGGTAGTAATAGGAATTTCTTTAAAATCCTGACCGGCTATTGGCTCAAACATAAAGCGTGAGGCTTCCGGCATACCGTATAAATCATGCTTAAC
>NZ_FUKJ01000170.1 GCF_900163745.1 Crenothrix polyspora | reverse complement strand
CCTGCAAGGCCACCAGAATACGTTTGGCTTTTTCGACTTCTGCCGCAGGCGGGGTAAAGACCTCGTTAGCCAATTCAACCTGGCTAGGATGAATCGCCCATTTGCCTTCGCAACCCAAGGCTGCTGCCCTTTTCGCAGCCAGTTTATAGCCATCGGGATCTTTGAAATCACCAAACGGCCCGTCAATTGGGCGTAAACCGAAGGCACGGCAAGCTACCGTCATCCGGCTGATTGCCGAATGCCACTGATCACCTGGGTAATCAGGGTTCAAGCCACCGATATTGGTGGTGCGAGCGCGGTTACTGGCTGCATAATCAGCCACGCCAAAATGCAAGGCTTCCAGACGACCACATGCACCGTTACGGGCAATGTCTTCGACATTTGCCATGCCTAAGGCGGTTTCAATCAGGGCTTCGATGCCGATCTTGTTTTTCAGGCCTTGCTGCATTTCCAGCTGGTTAAGCATGGCTTCAACCATATAGACATCGGCATACACACCTACTTTTGGAATCAGAACCGTGTCCAGCTTTGCACCGCATTGTTCCACCAAATCGACCACGTCGCGTACCATGTATTGGGTATCCAGGCCATTGATACGCACAGAAATCGTCACCCCATGCCCTTTCCAGTCCATGTCGTTAATCGCTTCAATCACGTTTTTTCGGGCGCGTAACTTGTCGTCGGGGGCGACTGCATCTTCTAGATCCAAGAAGATAAAATCCGCGCCGCTTTTCATGGCTTTTTCAAACATATCCGGGCTTGATCCCGGTACGGCTAATTCACAGCGCTGTACGCGTTGCACTGACGCTGTGTATAAGGTGTGACTCATGGGTATATTTCCTAAGCTTGGGTTATTTGGCGGTACGACTTACCATTTGTTAAATCAACCCGCCATTTTACTTTTAGGAAAAACAAAGTCAATTTTTACCGTTTAGAATGATTGCTGATTACTGGCAAATATGGCATGATTAGCCACTTTTTGACGTTATTTTAACGCTCACATCTGTTTTTTCACCCACTTTGTATTTTTCGAAACTACCCTAAAAGAGGCACACATGGCTGGTCGTAACCACCTATATATCCCAGGTCCTACCAACGTTCCAAATGAAGTTTTAAACGCAATGCACGTTACTATGGAAGATCACCGCTCACCGGTATTTCCCAAGTTGCTGACACCCTTGCTGCAAGATTTGAAAAAAATCTTTAAAACTGAAACGGGACAATGCTTCATTTTTCCTGCAACTGGTACCGCAGGCTGGGAAGTGGCACTAACCAACACCTTAAATCCAGGCGATAAGGTTTTGATTTACCGTTTTGGCCAATTCAGCCATTTGTGGGCAGAAATGGGCAAACGTTTAGGTTTCGACGTTGAGATTCATCAAGTTGCGTGGGGCAAAGGCATTCCGTTAGACCATCTGGAAGCGCGTTTAAAAGAAGACAGCCAACATACTATCAAAGCAGTATTAGCCACCCATAACGAAACCGCTACTGGCGTGACCAGTGATATTGGGGGTGTTCGGAAAGCCATGGATGCTGCCGGCCACCCTGCCCTGTTATTTGTTGACGGCGTTAGCTCCATTGCCAGCATTGATTTTCGTATGGATGAATGGGGTGTCGATGGCGCAATCAGTGGCTCGCAAAAAGGTTTTATGATGCCGGCTGGTGGCGCATTTTTGGCATTCAGTCAAAAAGCCCTGAAACTGGTTGAAACCTGTACCTATCCGCGTTGTTTTCTGGATCTAAAAGATCAAATGAACACCAACAAGGACGGCTATACCCCTTACACACCGGCTCTGCCAATCCTGTACGGTTTGCGTAAGGCACTGGATTTATTGCTGGAAGAAGGCATGGAAAATGTCTACGCACGGCATTACCGTTTGGCTGAAGGCACTCGTAAAGCCGTTGCTGCCTGGGGCTTAAAAACATGTGCCCAACCTGGCTTTGAATCCAACACCGTAACTGCCGTCATGGTGCCTGAAGACAAAGATGCACGCACTGTCATCGCTACCGCCTTTAGCAAATACAATATGTCTTTGGGCGGCGGCTTGTCTGAATTATTGGGTAAAGCGTTCCGTATCGGCCATGTCGGCGATATGAATGATGTCTCTATGCTGGGCGCTATTGCTGGCGTAGAAATGGCCTTACTCGACAATGGCTTTGACATCAAACCAGGCAGTGGTGTCGCGGCGGCCATTGAATATTACCGTTCTACAGCAAAATAATCTTATCCAAAAGCGTAGAGACGCAAAATTTTGCGTCTCTACAACCCTCGATACGCCCATGCAGGAGCGACTCATGAGCAAACCTAAAATCATTGTCACCCGCAAGTGGCCTAGTAGCGTCGAGCGCCAACTCCAAGACCTTTACGATGTTCAGCTGAATAAAACCGACATTCCAATGACGGAAGCCGAACTCAAACACGCCTTGCAAACCGCCGATGCTTTATTGCCCACGGTGACAGATAAAATCACCGCTGACGTTATCAATGTCGCCAATAAACGTGCAAAAATCATCGCCAATTTTGGTGTGGGTTATAACAATATTGATGTTGCCGCCGCCAAGGTACAAGGCTTAATCGTTACCAACACGCCTCACGTATTGACCGACTGCACGGCAGATATTGCTATGTTGTTATTGCTGATGTCTGCACGACGCGCCGCTGAAGGCAGTCGCATGATACAAAATCAGCAATGGCCTGGCTGGTGTCCAACGCAATTAGTTGGCCAGAAAGTTACTGGCAAAACCCTGGGGCTGATTGGTTTTGGTCGCATTGCCCAGGCGATGGCGAAAAAAGCGCATTTTGGCTTTGCCATGAATATTTTATTCTATGCACCTTCTGCACCGGCACAAGAAATTATCGATAATTTAAAAGCGACACGCTGCGAAACCCTAGAAGAATTATTGAGTGCATCCGATTTCGTGTCATTACATTGTCCTGGCACGCCAGCAACACACCACCTGATTAACGAACAATGCCTTAAACAGATGCGTCCATCGGCTCATCTTATCAATACCGCACGCGGTGATGTGGTCGACAGCAAGGCGCTTATCAAAGCTTTGAAAGGACGCTGGATTGCTGGCGCTGGTCTGGATGTGTTCGAAAATGAACCCAATATCGACCCTGGCTTTTTAGAACTGGACAATGTGGCATTATTGCCGCACTTGGGCAGTGCCACTGAAGAAACGCGGGTGGCAATGGGTGAGCGGGTTTTGCAGAATATTAAAGCATTTTTTGCTGGGCAAGAACCTGGGGATAGGGTTTCTTAAGCTAGCTCTTGAGATTGCAAATCCGTATAAAACAGGATACGCTAATTTGTGAATATAATCTTAACGACTGAAACGTTTGATAACTGGTTTGAGCAATTACGTGATAATCAGGCTAAAGCACGTATTAAAGCAAAATTGCGGCGTGCGAGTGAAGGCAATTTGGGCGATATAAAGCCCGTAGGTGAAGGTGTCTCCGAGATACGCATTCACTACGGCTCTGGCTATAGGCTGTATTTTATGTACAAAGGCCTGAAAGTGATTATCTTATTAGCGGGTGGCGATAAGGCAACTCAGGATCGTGACATTAAGGCTGCGTTGTCTATTGCTCAGAAAATCAAAGGGGGATAAATGGCAATCGTATTAAAGCAGTGGGATATTCAAGACCACTTAAAAACAGAAGAAGATATGGCATTGTATCTGGATGCCTGTTTTGATGAAGCCGGTGATGATCCTGTATTTATTGCCAAAGTGCTGGGCGATATTGCCAAGGCTCGCAGCATGACACAGCTCGCGCAAGACACAGGTCTTGGGCGGGAAAATTTGTATAAGGCTTTATCTGGTGAAGGCAATCCCAGTTTTGGCACCATTTTGAAAGTGATACATGCCTTGGGTTTAAAGTTGCAGGTAAAGACTATTGGGAAAGAATCGGTTTAACCTTGCTACCTATTCAGTCTCAGGAATTTCACCCGCATCATCCAGAACTTTATCATACACTTCGCGCAGACTAAGGCTACAGCCTATGCTTTCTAATGCTACAGTAGCTTCAATATTTACTGTTTCTGTCAATATCCAAACCTCCCCCTGCCGCACATAACGTTCAATGCTGGGCTGGTCTTGCATCACCAACAGGTATTCGCAAAGACTGGTAATTTTACGGTAATGGGCAAATTTGGCACCTCGGTCATACGCTTCGGTAGATGGCGAGAGCACTTCAATCAATAGCGTAGGGTTAAGTAAGGTATCTACGTGAGCATCTTCAAATTGCGGTTTACCACATACAACAGCAATGTCTGGATAGTGATAGCTGCGTGCCGTGGCGGCTTTAACTCGCATATCGGCTATGTAAGCTTCGCAGGGGCGGTTTTTGAGTTGTACACCAAGCTCCCGTGCAATATTGAAAGCAATCAAATTATGCTTGCGACTTGCGCCGGTCATGGCAAAAATTTCACCATCGTGGAATTCACTTTTATACAGTGCATTGCGTTCCAGGGTTAAATATTCTTCTTCGCTGTAATGAGTTTGCTTAAATACAGTGGACATGACTCACCTTACAAATAGTAGCGGTTAACTTATGGCAGTATCTTACCCCAAAACCGGCTAACTCAATCCAGCTAGCCGTTAAGGTATTACCCGTTAAGGCAATTCAGGCGTTGATGCACCGGTTGCAATATACGACACTTCATCGGAAAAATAGGAAGGCATAATTCCCCAGGTATTATCATCCGTACTCGCCTCAACCGTATAGAAATATTTATAGCCGGTGTTAACAGCCTGGTCGATAGCATCCTCAAGCGAGGTTGTATTGGAATGAATCAGCGCACATTGCGGCACTTTAGTGAATTTGGTTTCGCGTAGCATATTAGAAAAGCCTGCCTCGTCAGTGTCCAGCGCATAACTTAAGGTATTTTCAAACGAACACACCACCGAACCCAGGTTGTTCCATAAATATTGGTTGCTTTCTACACGTCCACCGGGATTGGTGATGATTTTCAGTTTTGGATAGGTTCTCTTAATCCATTTGGTCAATTGATCGTAGTAACCGCCCACTGGATTAATCTGGCCATTCAGCATGGGTTTTACATTGGTCGGGCGATAGGTTGGATTGAAGCCATCAATTTCATGAACAGGCCAAAATTCATCAATAAAAATACCATCGAGTAACGGATAAGATTTTACCCACTTGGCCACATCTTGCTCAACAAGCGACAGCTTAATAAACTTATTGAGATTTTTCGCATCTGCCGTATGGACATACCCGAATATCTTGCCGTTGTTTTTACGCACTTTATCAAAAGCGGTTTTGACAACCTTGTTAAGCGGCAACGGATAAGGGCCACTGTTTGGGCCATTGGCAATCACCCAATAATCCTTGTACTTACGGACAGAGCCATTTTTGAGTGTTTTGGCTTCATCAGCGGCAATATCCCAAATCTCCACACCGGAGTATAAAGTGCCTTCGTTAAAATCACCGGTTTCTGTATCGGTGTACTCGCCTACAGATGCCTCATCATTCGGATCAATATAAAGCGGTACAATCAAGCCATCGGCATGAGCCAACATGCCATAGGTAAGCGTTACAACACCGATTAAGGCGTTAAATACAGGTTTTTTCATTTGGATTCCTCGTATAGGGTTTTGGTTTGATTAAAAATGGTACGTTTTTAAGTACGCTGGAGGTCGATGTCATTAAGTTAAGAGCCCCCCTTCTCCAGAGCACCCAAAGGGCATAAAGAAAAGGGTTGGGGTACGGGGTGAAATCAATAGATTTTCCAGTGATTTCTAAAATAACCAATCTTTTTCAAAGAGGGGCACTTAAGGGTTACAAAAATTTAAACGAGTGGTCAGGATTCGTTCGCAAATGCCCTGAGAAATACGGCACCGGCAATATTGGCATCAATGGTTGTGATGCCCTCCGCCCCACCCGTGATGTCCACCACCATTCCAACCACGTCCCCCGCCATCTCTCCAGCCATGATGCCCACCTCCACCATAGCCTCGACCATAACCACCATAGCCGTAAGGCTGATAGCCATTGCTGTAACCGTTATAGCCAGCCCCATAGTTGCCATGAGGATGAACGATGCAACCTTGCAGGATGAATGCAAATCCCAAAACAGCGATTAACAGCCCAATTTTTTTCATGATCCGCTCCCAGTAAACTTATGAATATTGCGGCTAAGGTTACAATATCATTAATGAATACAGGCTTAATGCAACAGGATAACCGTAAGCATTTACAGTGTTTTCAAATTAAGTTATTTTGGCAAGGGTAAGTGGTTCATGGTTCGACAAGCTCACCATTTATGCACTATGGGTACGAACGGATTTAACCTTCACCTGTCCCGCCTTAAGTTGGAAGACCTACCAAAGTACCCACAGGGCATAAAAGAGCGGGAGCTTTCTTGCTTAACTTAATGGCAGTGACGCTGGCAGTAGTTATTTATTCCTCCACCCAGTTTTCAAAAACTTCGGCCAGATCAATAGCCAGTTCAGGAAATAAATACGGCGTGACGATATCATCCTCCGCCGCCATGCACTTAAGTTGATAACAACCCTTGTCATCCAGCACAAACTGATGCACAGCCTGCTGTTCTGGATACACCAGCCAATATTCCTGCACACCGCTTTCCTGGTAAAGTTGATATTTAATCTGCATTTCGCGCTTGGAATTACCTTTTGACAGAATTTCAATAATCCAATCCGGCGCACCGTTACAGCCTTGTTTATCCAGTATATCTGGATTACAAATCACACATAAATCCGGTTGTACCACAGTGTGTATATCTGTATTGGCTAGCAGGGATTTTTTACGGTCATACAAACGCACATCAAACGGGGCAGGAAAAAATTGGCATTTTTTATGACGAAAAAAGATGTAACACATCCCGTATAAATTTCTTGCAATCCGCTGATGTTCAATATTCGGCGCAGGCGACATCAACATGATTTTGCCTTTGATCAACTCAACCGTTTCATTGAACTGCCAGGTTAAATAATCGGCATAACTGTAGGTTTCGTTTAAATCTAATTGTGATAACTGGGTAATTTTGGGCATGTGTCCATCCTGTGTATGCAAAACGTATGACCATAAAGTAAACGTGTTATGGCATTCACACAAGCCATTCGTTTTGCATTAACCTCGCTTACCCAGGCTAATTTTAAAACGGGGTATCACTCAAAAGCTTACCGGTTTTGCTGTCACGGGTTTCGGCTTTAGGGGCGTTGGTTGTTTTTCTTATACCCAACACGGTAATATCACTGTAGCCATTACCATCGGGGTACACGCTGATTTCCTTAGGGTTATAGTTGGCATCCAAAAAGCGCAAGGTATCCAGCAAAACCTTATCGTTTTTGGCATCTTTAATACCAACGGATGGCTGGCCAAATTCCGTGTACAGCACGCCAATTTCAGGTACGCGGTTGCCGTTGATGTCTTTAAGCACAACCAAACCTTGTGGTGGCTGGGTAAAACCGGCTTTAAAATACAGCGTATTAATAACCTTGTCGGTTTTAGGGTCACGGATTTTAACGGTGTGTTTGCCGCTGATGTAATCCACATACAAAGCGGCATTTTCTGGGCTGCCATTGCCGTTTAAATCAGGGACGTTAGCAAGGCCGATGGTAACAACTCATTACCCACAGATAACCGTCGCCCGAATCAAATCAGGTAACGGGGGAATTGTG
>NZ_FUKJ01000150.1 GCF_900163745.1 Crenothrix polyspora | reverse complement strand
TAAATCAATCCCTTTTCAACCCGCGTTTTGCTTTTCTCTTTTTTCAAACAGCTATAAATGCTCGCACATTCTGTATAAATAATTTCCTGAATTGACATTAATCCTACCAAATTTGCATACCTTAATTGCAGGTTGTGCAATTAAGGTATGCGGCTAATTACGCTAAAAAATGTAATTTTTTATGTTATTCAATGCGTTAAAAGTTAGGCATGGTTTGTGCTTGTTTAAATGTATTGGTTTGGCCAAGACGTTTAGACTCAAAAATAGAGCTGTGTTTTTTGAGTGCAATAAAAGCCAAGTCAGCTGTAAGTAAGCAGATAACAAACGTCGTGAGACGGAAATTAATATTTTAAAACATCACAAAGGATTTATTTATGAGTACAAAAAATAAGATGAGAGGCAAAATGTCTAAAGCCAATATGTTAAAAAGCTTTATTTCTGTTTCACCGTTAATGCTCGCTGCTTTGGCATTTTCTGGAAATGCGAGCGCGGATTATGCAGGCAGTTGTGCCGGTTGTCATAGTTCGCTTGCGAGTTCTGACAAAAAAGGCAGTAGCGCGTCTAAAATCAAATCTGCAATTGCAAGCAATAAAGGCGGAATGGGGAGTTTAACGCTAACTGACGCAGCGCTTAACGCGATTGCCAAAGAATTAGGTGGGTCGGCGAATCTTTCTGTTCCAACACCGACACCAACACCAACACCAACACCAACGTGTAATCTGCCTCTGAAGTTGATTAACGGTATTTGTGCTTTAACTCCAGTGTCATGTAATGATGCCTATAAAGAATATGAGCGTGAACATAAAAATGATCTGAATGAAGATCATGATGATGACGGTCGTGACGATCATGATGATAAGAACAAAGCCGCTACTGGGCTTGTCATCTCCAATCCTGGCAAGCAAACCATTCGTGCGGAACAGGTAGTTCGCTTAGGGGTTGCTGCTTCCGGCGATAATCGCAAAATTGCAGTCGGTGCTAATTTACCGAAGGGTGCGAGCTTTAAATCCAGTTATAACCGTACTCTACAAGCGCAACAAGGGGTAATGAGTTGGAAAGTGCCAAAGACTCTGGCGGGTAAAACGATAAAGTTTAAGTTTTGTGCCAAAGTACATAATGGTAAGGGGAAGGCTAAACAAGATGCACAGTTTGTTGCCCGAGACGTTTTAGTCAAGGTTTTACCAAAACTTAAGTAGGCCAATACAACGCTGCAATAGACGAAGCTCTATTGCAGCGCATGTTGTAGTTGTAGGGCACAATAGTTTTTTATTGCGTCCTACGGTTCTGTAGTTGTCTAAATTATTATAAATTGTAAATAAATTTATTGTTTTGACAAAAACAATACTAATTTTGCATACCATAATTGCAGTCTCTGCAATTATGGTATGCAGTTATTTGTACTAAAAAATAGATTTTCTTTGCTATTCAATAAAGTACAAGTAGGCATGGTTCATGCTTGATGATATTTGAAAGTTGTTGTCTTTGGTTAAAAACCAGGCTAATCCGTTGCACGGTTTTTCTAAGATGACTGAACCTTCCCATGCGGTTTGGTAATTAACCTGAGTATGGATAAAAAAATATTTTTGATGAATCATTAAGAAATCGGAGGATGTTATGAGTCGTAAATGGTTGAATGTAGCTAGTGCTTGCTTGGTCAGTGGTTTATTAGTGACAGGAACGCAAGAGGCGTGGGGCAATGGTGTTCTTGTGGCGGCAAAGACAGCGACAGCGCCGAAGCTGGATGGTGTGGTGGATGCGTTATGGAGTAAAGGCAAGGCGCTTACCATTCCTGTTATGGGCGGAAAAAATTTACCGGGCGGCAAGACCAGCGTAACAGTAAAAGCTTTGTACACTGACACGATGGTGTATTTTCTTGCCCAATATAAAGATTCCACTCAAAGCCTGATGCGCCATCCGTGGCAAAAACAAGCCAATGGTTCCTGGAAAAAACTGAAGACAGCTAACGCCGAGGATGACGAAAATAAGTATTACGAAGACCGGCTGGCTTTGTTGTGGAACATCAGTACGCCAGGATTTGACACACAGGGTTGTACGGTCGCCTGCCATACCGGCGAAACTGGCAAAGCTTACGGCAACAAATACACACCTAAAGCCGGTCAAACGTTAGACTTGTGGCACATTAAGGGTGTGCGTACAGCGCCGGTTGGCCAAGGGGACGATCAATATGTCGATAGCACGCGCTTTAATAAAGACAGTAGCCCAGATGCGGGACGCAAGTCCGATCCAAAAACCAGTGGTGGTTATAAGGACAACGAAAACCCCAGCAAGACAATGCCAATGTATGCGTTGCTTGGCAATAAAGTTGCCCCACCTTATTGGCTACTGGATGCCAAAAAAGTATCTTTCGATAATACCAAATACAAGGCTGGAGACAAAGTACCGAGCATTATCGTGGCACCGGTCAAAGGTGACAGGGGTGATATAGCCGCTAAAATGCTTTGGAAAAAGGGCGTATGGACTTACGAATTTGCCCGTAAACGGGTTACCGGCAGTAAATTTGATGTTCAGTTCAATAACTTGGCTAAATCGTATGCCTTTGGGGTGTCGGTATTTGACAATGCCGAGGTGCGCCATGCCCGTGATGTGGGTGTGCAGGTTTTGAAGTTTCAAAAATAATATTTTCTGGATAAAAGTTTAATAAAATCAAATATTTTTTTAAAAGTGTGTGATATGGCGTAAAAAAATCAAAAAATGTGGCATATCACACAGTTTATATTCTCCTTAATTGATAATGATTCTTATTTATAATTGATAATGCTTATTGTTCGTAATACAATTACGATGATTTTACGATAAATCGAAAAGTCAAATCCGATTGCCTTGATTCTTAAGGTGGGTGTTGCCGGTGATGCCAGATATAACGATGGGTATCTATCTAAAAAACAATAAATATATTTTCAATAAAATGGGGAGAGTTATGGATCGTAAATGGTTTGATTTGGCCTTTGTATGCTTGGCCAGTGGTGCATTGGTAACAGAAACGAACGTGGCTTGGGGCGGTGTAACGCTTTTGGCAGCAAAGACAAATGTAGCCCCGAAGCTGGATGGTATCGTGGATGGTGTATGGAATAAGGGTACGCCAGTCACAATTCCAGTTGTGGGTGGGCGAAACTTGCCTGGCGGCAAGACCAAGGTGATGCTAAAGGCCTTGTACACCGACACGATGGTTTATTTTCTTGCTCAATATAAAGATCCCACGCAGAGCCTCAGTCGCACCCCATGGCAAAAGCAAAAAGATGGTTCTTGGAAAAAGCTGAAGTCCCCCGATGCCGAAGAAAAGGGCGAAAATCGCTATTCTGAGGACAAGTTATCCTTGATGTGGAACATCAGTACGCCTGGATTTGAAACCAAGGGTTGCATGGTTGCCTGCCATCTTCGTGATGGGGGCGATCCCTACGGGAAAAAATACACACCTAAGCCCAACGAAAGGCTCGATATGTGGCATATGAGGGCTGTACGCACAGCGCCGGTTGGCAAAATGGACGACCAATATGTGGATGGTACTCGGTTTGATAAGGAGAAAAGCCCAGGTGCTGGGCGTCATTCCGATCCGGATACAGGAGGTGGTTCTAAGAACAACGAAACAAAAGATAAAAAGATGCCAATGTATGCGTTGCTTGGCAACAAAGTTGCACCACCGTACTGGATATTTGATTCTAGGAAAGTGCCATTCGATAATACCAAGTACAAAGCCGGAGACATGGTGCCTAGCGTTCTAGTGGCTCCGTTCAAAGGGGATCGAGGCAATATAGCGGCCAAAATGTTCTGGAAGAATGGCGTATGGACTCATGAAATTGCCCGTAAGCGGGTAACCGGTAGTGAATTCGATGTGCAATTTAATAACTTGGCCAAAGCTTATGCCTTTGGCGTGGCTGTCATGGACAACACTGGAGATAGGCATGCCTACGATGTCGGCGTACAAGTCATGAAGTTTCAAAAATAATATTTTCTGGATAAAAGTTTAATAAAATCAAAGTCAATTTTTAAAAAGTGTGTGATATGACACAATAACTTAAAAAAAGTGTGGCATATCACACAGTTTGCTTTTGAGTATTCAATATCCTATTGATTTGTATGAAATTAATTTGCTGGCACGGTTAATGCTTTATACACAATGCACATTGTGTGCATTAACTGCGGCTAAAAGTTATTAAACATACACTTATGGAGTATTGAATGAAAAAATTAACCACTGTACTGCTGTCTACAGCTATCGCGGCCAGCACATTGTTAGTTGCTGGAAATGCTGGGGCTGTCAGTTTTGAGCGTCCTGATCCCAACAAGCTGAGTGCGGCGGGCGCTACGGTAAAAGAATTTGTTGAAGGGGCATCGCATGAGTTTAATTTGTATGTGGCGCACGGTTGTGAATACCTGCCTTATAAGGCAGCCAACACAACCAGCTTGTTAATGGTTACCCCCAGTGCGCCAGAAGCAAAGTTTGATACCATTACACCGGTATTGGATGCAGCGGGTAAACCTAAGCTGGATGCCGCTGGTAAAGGCATTATGAAAGCGGCCATTATGGAAAATGTGTTTTTTTCAAAACGTACCGATGCGGTGACCGGAAAAGTTATTGAATATGATACGGGGCCGGTACTGAATTTACGTGTTTCAACCAACGAAATTGGTGCCAAGACCAAATCGTACTGGGAAAAAATTGGTGGTTTTTCGCATCATGGCCGTGAGCAAACCGATTCTGTGAGTGCCTTGCACTGGCATAGTTTTAATTTAACGGATGAGTTTTACACTGATCTGAAGTTCCGTGCGACAACAGCGAAATTTAGAGGCTGTGTACAAAGTGCAACTGTGTACGTGCCCGTATGGCAAATTTGCGGTAAAACAGATTATACCTCGTTCTCTGCGCACCCTAACTTGAAAGGGGCTAACGATTTTGCCCCTAGCTTTAAGATTGTTAGAAATGAAGTTGGCAATCCTTATCCAGCTTCTTGTGCAAAAGATGTGACTAAACGTTTGGATGTGATTGTTAGCCCTTCTGTAATGCAGATCAACAAGTATTTGAAGGCGACGGGCTATCCCGGTAAACGCGTCAAACATTCATTTGCACACGGCTAATTTGGAAAAAAACGCGGGGCATCGCCCCGCGTAAAGAATGCTAAGTGACTCAGCATTCTTTGAGTGCATAGATGCACGCACAACATCAATAACTAAAGTCATTGATGTTTCTTAACACAACTTGCCATTCAATCGGGTTACATAACTCAAGGATGAGGGCACATCCAGCGCAATACTGGGTGTTGAGTAACCCGATCTTTTTCAGGGATAATTTTTTTTAAATATAATGACGCGCATCAAAGTGCGCTTAAGCCTACATTGATATAATAGAAGGATGATTATGAAACCAAAAACTAAAAAAATGTCTTTGCTTGCTCTCGCTATGCTGGCAACAACTACCTTTGTTGATGCTACAGAAGTAGGGCAGCCTGCGCCACAGTTTACCTTGCCTACTTTGCAGCAAGGCCAGCCTATGGCATTAAAAGATAAGCTTGGCAAGGTCATTTATTTAGATTTTTGGGCTTCCTGGTGTGCGCCGTGTCGCACGTCTTTTCCGTTATTAAACAAATTGCATGAAAAATTGAAGGCCAAAGGTTTTGAAGTGGTCGCGATTAACCTGGATGACGACAAAGCCAAGGCCGAAAAATTTATCCAGGAAATTCCAGTCGGATTTACCGTATTACACGATAACAAAGGCGAATGGGCCGATCAGTACGTTGTAGAGTCCATGCCTACCTCCTTCATCATCGATAAGCAGGGCGTGGTGCAGCACATACACCACGGTTTTACCGCCAGTGATATTGATGAGTTAGAGAAAAAAGTGACGCAATTGTTAGCAAAATAAGAGTCCACCATGAAACTATATTACGGGTTATTGTTTATCACAGCACTGTCGCTCACAGGCTGTACCGAGGTAAGGCCAAGGGAACGCGGCGCGTTGGCATTGCCGCAAATGGCCTTGACACCAGATCCTCTGGAGTTTGGCTTTAGACAGCACACTGCATTCAGTAAAGAAGCGGCGGCGGGTGGTTATGGCGGCGGTGGGGGTGGTTGTGGTTGTAACTGATGACAGCGGTGTTTTTATGTGTCGATTGGATGGTAAATTTATAGCTGGGGTTGCCGGTGAGTAGTCAGGAAAAATCTAATTTTGTCGCCTGTTTGAGTGTTGCGGCACTGGCATTGCCAGGCTTAATGCAGACAGCGGTAGCAGGGCGGGTTGAAGAAACCTATAATGCCGATTTTCAATACGGCCATTATTCGGAAAGCAGTTCGCGTATTAGTGTCAATACCTATGAGGGTGCGTTGTCAGCGCCAATAGGCAAATCTATGACGGCATCGGTGGCTCTGGTTAAAGACATGGTGGCGGGTGCATCGCCCAGATATAACGACCTTGATGGCAAAGGTAACGTTAGGCAGGTGCTCAGTGGTCAAAATGTTGGTGGCCAAGTTATCAGTAGCGCGTCTCCAGTTAATAGTCAATGTGGCAAGTCGATTTGCGATACCCGTGATGGTATCAGTCCCTCGTTAACTTACTTTTTCGATAGCGGTTCAGTCACGCTGAACGGTGGTTTTTCCAGGGAAAATGATTATACCTCACGTTATGTGGGCACTACGATCAGTAAAGATTTCAATAAAAAACTGACTACCGCCAACTTTGGCGTATCACTCGCGTTTGATGAAATTGACCCCACCAATCGTCCTGCGCTTAAAGGCAGTAAAACCGGCCAGCAATATTTACTGGGGGTATCCCAAATCGTTAATAAAGACACCTTGCTGCTCAGCAATGTGACGTTTGGCTATAACACCGGTTATTTGTCTGATCCCTACAAGCTGGTCTACTTTTACGATAATGGACAATTTGTTGATTTTAGGCGAGATACAAGGCCGCGCGAGAAGTTTCAATTCGCCTGGTTAACCCAATATGTACGGCACTTTGGTGATTTGAATGATGCGGCTTTGCACATTGATTACCGTTTTAGCACTGACAGTTGGGGGGTTAATGCCCATACCGCTGAGGCAAGCTGGCATCAGCCGGTGGGTGACGGTTGGCAGATTATTCCACGGGTGCGTTATTACTCTCAGGATCAGGCTGATTTTTTCCAGATGGTGGGTACTGATCTCCAGGCTAAATATTATTCCAGTGATTACCGGTTAGCGGGCTTTGGTGCGGTTACGGCGGGTATTCATGTGAGTAAAGAATTTACCGAATTAGCGCCGTTATCGCATCTGAAATTTCAGATAGGCGGTGAATATTATAACCACAGTGCCAGTTATCAATTGGGCGGCAATAACGCCAGTGATTTTGCCGACTTTAATTATTTCTTGATTACCGGCTCATTTAACATGAGGTTTTAGACTCGTGATGAGAGTACGGCTGGTGTTTGCAAGTCC
The DNA here is from genome assembly GCF_900163745.1 of Crenothrix polyspora. Classification (GTDB taxonomy): domain Bacteria; phylum Pseudomonadota; class Gammaproteobacteria; order Methylococcales; family Methylomonadaceae; genus Crenothrix; species Crenothrix polyspora_B. The sequence goes on along the minus strand of NZ_FUKJ01000150.1, from coordinate 5,304 downwards.
CTCTCTTTGATTCGTGCCCCTAGGGTAAAAAGAAGGTTTTGGGGGAGATTTTTAGATAAATCCTCCTCGACCCCCTTGTAAACTCTCCCCTTTTTAAAGGGGGAGGTAGTAGTTAATTTTGAGGATTGAACGATGATGAAAAATACCTTACCTATTATGTTATTGTTTTTAATGGGCTTGCTATGGGCGGATATGGTGTTTGCTGAAGCACCCAAAGTGCAAGTGAGTGTTAATGCCAGCCATGCCACGACATGGCCAGCACACTATACAATTACCTTGGCGGTACCCAAAGACCATCATGCTTATCTGGATAAGGGCACTGAAAATATTTATATTCCGGTTGCTTTTGATGCGGATGGCAAATTGGCCAGTTCTGGTGTCACCATCAGCAAGCTGGAAAAACCAGCCGGTGTTTATGATGCCGAAGTAAAGGCCACCGTGTTGCGTGAGCAAGGTGATTTTATCTTGTCGCTGACGCAAGCCGGTAAAGCCATTGCCGCTCAAAAGCTCGCTTTGGCGGTTGATTACCAGTTGTGTAATGATGTCAGTCATGTGTGTTTTCGTCCACAACACACGCAGGCGGAATTATTCTTGCCTGTAGCAGCTAACGCTGTCGAAGATGAATCGCTCAGCTTTACCGACAAGTTGTTGTCCCTGTTTAAAAACAATAAGGACAATGCCATCATTATGTTCGGCCTGATGCTGATTGCTGGCTTGTTATCGGTAGCGACACCGTGCGTGTACCCTATGTTGCCGATTACTTCCATGTTTATTATTAATCGGGCACAAGGCCACAAAGACAAGGAAAAACACCATGCTGGCGCGTATATGGTGGGTATGGTCGGCACTTATATTGTACTGGGCTTACTGGCCGGTATGACCGGTGGCGCGTTCAATACCTTCATGCAATCCGCCGTGGTTAATTTGGTTTTTGCGGTATTTTTTGCCTTTTTTGCCATTGCCTTGCTGGGCTTTTATGAACTCAGTTTTATGCAAAATGAAGTGCATAGCCTGGATCAAAAAACCACCCGTGTTAACGGCTTGGGCGGTACCTGGATGATGGGTACGGTAGCCGGCCTGGTGATTTCACCTTGTGTTGGGCCGATTGTTTTTGCCCTGTTGCTGCAAGTGGCCGATAATATCGCAGCTAAAGCCGATGCCTTGGCCTTGGTTAATCAGAGTCTAGGTTTTTGGGATAAATTGGCGGTCGCTTCACAAGGCGGCTTTATGATGGGTGGCTTTGGTTTGGGCGTGGCATTACCGTTCTTTATTGTCAGTGTGGTTAAATTTAAAAAACTGCCCAAAGCCGGTTACTGGATGAATAAAATCAAATACGCTTTTGGTTTTATGATCCTGTACTTCGCCTACATCTACTTTGCCAAAGGCATGGGTGTGTTGGGTGTCGATCCTAGTGTGACTGCTTCACTTGCCATCGGTATGGTCGCTATCTGGATTGCGGTAGTGCATTGCCATGTATTAAGCCTGTTACCCCGTGATGCCATGCCCAATGAAAAAATGCACCATTATTGTGGCGTGGTCACCCTGTTGATTGGGGGCTGGCTGGTTGCATCTGGTATGGGAAGTTTGCCTTTTATAGCGAATGGGGTATTGGCCAGTAACGCATCACAAACAGTGGCAAGCGTAGGCAGCAATCAGGCCATACATGAAGAAGCCGGTATTAAGTGGTACAGAAATATTGCCGAGGCGCAAAAAGTAGCGCAACAAACCGGCAAACCGATCTTTATCGATTTTTATGCCAGCTGGTGTGCCAACTGCACTGCTTTCAAAGAAGAGACTGTCAGTAATGAGAGCTTAAACCATGCCCTGCGCGAAAGCGCCATTGCGGTAAAGCTGATTGATAAAGAGCCGGATTTTGAAAAATTCCGCAGCGACCCTAATCATCGGCCACTTAAAGTGGGTCTGCCATATTTTGCTATTTTAAGTCCGGACGGCAAGGTCACCTGGTCAGGCACCGATTATAAGGCGACTGACAAAATGGTGTCCGTGTTGGCCAATGGTGCCGTTTAAAAATATTTACTAGAGAGCGTGTTGTACATGAATAAAAAAATGCTGAGCGTTGCCGTGTTGGTGGCAGGCACTATGGGGGCCATGACTGATGCGTCAGCATTCCCGGAATATGTTGTTCCAACCGGTGCGAAGGGATGTACCGATTGCCATCTGACGGATGAAGGTGAAGGTTTTAAGCCCGGTATTCTCGACGCTGCCAAAGGCGGACTACCAGGGCTTAAAGAATTTTTGCATCCAACGCCAGTTGCCGCCGGTAATACCAAGCCAGTGCTTCATCTTATTAATAAACAGTGGGATGTCACCGTGGGCAGTTCGCCGCTTGTTATCCCACTATTGGTGTCCGATGCGGAAGACGATATGTTTGCCGTCAATATTTCAACACCGACGAATGGTTTGCCGGTTAAAGGGGCTGTGTTATCGCAGGAGCGTACCGATGTAGAAAGCAATTTGCCCGCTATCGATTTTAAATGGCAGCCGACTGCCGCACAAGCTAACAAAACCTATACCGTCAACTTTACAGTTCAGGAGAAAAGTGCAGGGCATAAGTTGCTGTCAAACGCAGTGACGGCAAATATCACGGTTTGGCCAGCGCGACAAAGCGCCACTAAAAACGTCAGTCAATTTAAAGTACAGCGGGCACAATGGAGCAATAACAGCCTTAATCTTGCCGGTGCGGTTGTGTTTAAAAGCGGCTTGACTACCGCGCAACGTAACGCAGCTTTAAAGACGCTGAGCCTGAAAATGAGAACTAACAGCGGATTTAGCGTAGGTGCAGCATCGCATTTAACTGTTGATGCTAACGGCAATTGGAAAAAATCCGTGTCTCTTAAGGCAACAACCGTGCCTTGTACGGTTAAGCTGGAATACGAGGGGCTAAATGCAACCAGTCCTGTTAAGTTAGCCCCTAAAAAAACGTGTTTGCAATAGGTGTTTTTTAAGGCGAATAATAACCCCACGATCCTATTGTGGATTAATGTAGAGACGCAAGATTTTGCGTCTCTACGGGATAAATTATTCGTCGGAATCAACCTACGTAAGGTCTGTATTATAAATGTTAGGTGATTTTCACGAAAAAGAGCTTTATATTTCGTGCCTTTCGTACATGAGTAGATGTTAAAAAAAAGTCCACGGAAAGCACAAAAGACACGAAAAATTTTTCGGTAATCATTCTTTTTTCGCCAAAATACCCACACTTTTCCGTGTTTTTTGTGTTTTCCGTGGATAGATAAAATTGCTGTAGTCTCTCCTTTGAACGGCTGAGTAGTTGTTTTTTTGCTATTAATTCCCCATACTTTTAATCACTTCGCAGTAATTATTATTGACACTTCTATTCAATAGTAGTAGCCTCAAAAACGTAGCCTTCCCTTTATAAATTAATCTTAAAATCAAGGTATTGAAATTTTATTTATCAGTGTTTTTGTGCAATCTGCTCTGCATTTTAGACAAGTAGCCGATATTTTCGATAAAAAATGAAAATATTTTTGACTGTTAATTCAATTGTCTACTGACTATTTTGTAATGAGGATTTCTGATTTTATAAAGCGGCAATCCTCCGTTATTGTCATCGGCTACAACCAGGATAAGAGATAAACCCGTTACGAGGCATAAGCAACCGGTAAATCTCTATGGACAATAAAGAAGGGAATCTTTTACCCCAGGGAAAAACAATAATTCCTGATTAAGAGGTTGTCTTATGTGGCAGAATAAAATGTTATCGTACCTCGTCGCGTTACTTGTTTTAACGCTTGGTCTATCCAGTGCTACAAAATTAGCTTTTGCACACACCATTAACAGCTATCCTAATCCAACCTATTCCAGCCCGATCGCTATCTCCAAAAATAATGCGCTGGTCTGGAGCGTTAATCCTCAGGATGACACCGTATCTATCATCCGAACCGACCAGCAGAAATTACTCGCCAACATAAGGGTAGGCGATGAGCCACAAAGCATTGCCTTAAGCCCAGACGGGCGTTATGCGTATATCGCCAATGCAGCGGGTAAAAGCGTTACGGTTATCTGGATCAAAAATACCAGCATTGCTGGCTTCAACGCCGTTTTTGCCCGTGAAATCATCACCGGTGCCGAGCCTTGGAATATCGTGATATCACCGGATGGCCACCGCGTCTTTGTGGCCAATAGTGGCCAGGATACCATCACAGTGATTGATGCTATCAACGGCCATAATCAAAAGGTTATCGGGCATGTCGACTTGCGTAACAGCCTCTGTAACAAACCGGATCTGCAACGCCATTTTCAACCGCGTGGATTGGCTGTTAGCAAAGATAGCAGCAAGTTACTGGTCACCAGTTTTTTTGCATTTACCAAACCCGGAGGTCAGCAGGCGACTGATAATGGTCGCCAGGGTGTCGTTTGCCGTTTGAATATCAATACTCACTCAACCCGTATTGCCGATTATAAGCCCGTATCCGTCGTCAAGCTGGCTTCCAGGGTTACCGGCTTTAAGATTGATGCCAATGGCGATACCGTACCGGATGATACCTCGGCATTTCCAAACCAGATGCAAAGCATTGTGATTCGGGGTAACAACGCCTATTTGCCCAACATAGCCGCATCACCCTCCGGGCCATTGAAATTTAATGTCGATACCCAGGCCTTCGTCAATATTCTAGGCAATGTAAATGGTGGCAATCTTAGCGATGCTGCTTTTATCAACCTGCATCTGGGGGCGCGTAATCCAGAACCAGGCAAACCAAAGTTGTTCTTTGCCAATCCCTGGGCGATTGCATTCAGCAGTCAATCGGGCGCAGGTAAGGGCTACGCCGTTTCTGCAGGCAGTGATTTACTGGTTAAAGTTAGGGTGAACGCCAATGGAACGCTCTCAAATACGGTCGATGCCGACACGACCCGCTTTATCGATTTGAACAATCCGGCCAATGCTGCCAGCAAAGGCCGCAATGCCTGCAAAAATCCCTTGGGGATTGCCATCAGCAACAATGGCGCTGTTGCTTATGTGATGTGTCGGGTTTCCAAAAATGTCTCCGTTGTTAACCTGAATACCGATAAAGTGCTGGGGGCAATAAAAACCGGCAATCTTCCTGCGCCGGGTTCTCTGGCAGAGGAAATTGCCGTGGGTGCCGAGATGTTCTTCTCATCACGCGGACATTTTGACCGGCCTAATGGCACGACGGTGTCTACCGAAAACCGCCTATCTAGCGAAGGCTGGCAAAATTGCGCCAGTTGCCACTTTGAAGGCTTGACCGACAGTATCGTCTGGGCATTTGGTACAGGGCCACGTAAGTCAGTGCCGCTGAACGG
>NZ_FUKJ01000101.1 GCF_900163745.1 Crenothrix polyspora | reverse complement strand
AAAGGCCAAGTCACCGTGGTGGATGAAATCGTCCAACAAGCCTCGGAAGCCGCCAACAGCCTGTTGATCCCCGAAGGCTTGCAACCCGACACCTGGAACGCCATCAAAGGCATCCAACGTTTTTACCTGCGTATGCTGGACATAGAAACCACGGGAGCTGCCAAGCTGGACAATTACCAAAACTTCGCCAAGGCGTTTCATGTTGAAGACTACACCAAAGTCATGGCCAGCATGGCACCCAACAAGGCGCGGCTAAAAAGCATCGAAGAATTCACCTCGCGTGATTTGGGCGACAGCACCGAAATCGGCCCAACGTATTTAGGCCATCTCATTATTGCCCTGCAACAACTGCTGCAAGACAAAGAGCCACACATCGTGCTGGATTACTTGAATACCGATGTCACAAATTTTATGGAAGCTCGGCCTTTGTTGATTAACATGATCGATTTTATTGCTGCTAAAACCAGGGTGGATAAGGTACGGGATGTGGCGGAGGTTTTGGGTGCGCGGTTGCGTAATCAGCGGTTGGCTTAAATATTATTCGATATGGAAAATAATTAGAGTATAACCAAACTATCATTTGTGCAGCTTTATTGGACTAAATAGGAAACGGCATGTTAACCAATATTAAAATCGAAAAACTTTTTGATATTTTCGATTATGACATTGAATTTAAAAACGAAGGTATTACCATTTTGACCGGGCCGAATGGTTACGGAAAAACTACTGTGTTAAAAATTCTAGACGCTTTAGCATCTAAAAATGGATTTTTTTTCATTCGTTTATTGTTTAAAAAAATTACTTTGAGGTTCTCTAATGGCGAACAGTTTACGTTAGAGAAAAAAAAAGATGATGAAGTTACTGCGATTTTTGCAGATAAATCAAAGCCGTTGATTTGGAATAGCAAATCAATGCGAAAGGCCTTGAAAAGTTTAGATTTTTTTCGTCAGATAGATGAAAATACATGGATTGATAGGCGAACTGATGATTTTTACAAAACAGATGCCTTATTACAAAAAGTAATACTCGAATATCCCGAACTTGCTGGTGAGTTGGGTACGAATGAGTATCCAAAACAATTACCTTCAATCTATTTTATACGTGAACAGAGGCTTTTGCGGCCGGTTCTCGACACTAGAATTAGACCTAGGCAAAGAAATCTTTTTGAATTGCAATTTGATAAAGAAGCAGGCACGTTCAGCAATACCATTGAAGAATACGCTAAAGAACTACGTGAAAATATTAAAGAAACTTTGGCAAAGTCATCGCAGATAAACCAAGAACTTGATAGTAGCTTCCCTCGTCGTCTATTTGATCAAACACAAGATATTTCTGAAGAAGAATTCAAACTACGGTTTGATAAAGTCAAACAGATACAGAAATCATTAAATGAATTCGGACTTTCTGATGTGAAAGAAGATAGCCATCCAACGTATAAAATAACAAATGCAAAAGCACTTTGTGTTTATATTGAAGATACTGAAAAAAAGCTCGCTGTTTTTTCCGAATTGCTTGGAAAATTAAAGACATTTACCGAAATATTAAATGAAAGGCGTTTTACGTTTAAGCGTATGGATATTTCCAATGATGATGGCTTTAAATTTAGTACAGATCAAGGAAAACCCCTGCAACTAAGTGATTTGTCGTCAGGCGAACAACAAGAAGTAGTTATGCTCTACGAGTTGTTATTCAAGGTTAAAACAGGAACAATGGTGTTGATTGATGAACCAGAGCTTTCGCTTCATGTCGTTTGGCAAAAACAATTTCTCGATGACTTATTCCAAATCATAAAATTAAAAAAGATAAATATAGTCATTGCTACACATTCACCTCAGATCATTAATAATCATTGGGATTTGACTATTGATTTGGAGGAATTACGTGATGCGGCAATATCTCGATAAAAATGACACTATTGGTGAAATCCGACAAGCGCGTAAACATCCGGTAGGTAAGAGTTATTTATGGATTTTAGTTGAGGGCTTATCTGACCAGAAACTCTATTCAAAGTTGATTGACGGCCATAACACCAAAGTTGAAATGGTAAACGGTGGCGGGAAAAATGAACTTCGAGACGCATTGGAAATATTGATTCAAGAAACGAACAAAGTTATTGGTATACGTGATGCCGATTTTATGCGTTTCGATCAACAAAAAGAAACCATCAATGTTTTATTTTTAACGGATGCGCATGATGCAGAAATGATGTTACTTGCCAATGATGTAGTTTTTCAACAGGTAGTCGCTGAATATTTACCTGCCCAGCGCACAGTATTTAATACTTTACGAGATTGTCTGTTAGTTTCCTTACTGTTCTTTAGTGGTATACGCTGGATAAATAATACTGAAGATCTGGGTTTGAACTTTGACGGTATTGGTTTGGCTAAGTTTTATGACGCAAATAATTTATTCATCGATAAAGATAGATGCCTTCATGAGGTTGTAACACGGTCACCTAAAAAAAAGCGAGTCCCCGATATTGCTGAAATAGACTCAAAGCTTTCAGGAGTAAATGATTATTATAATTTATCTAATGGACACGATTTTTTAAAAGCATTTGCGTTACATGTAACAGCAAATGGCAGCAGGGGCATTAGTCATGATGAAATTGGTAACGCCTTGCGTATTGCCTATAGAAAGGATGAATTTAAATTAACAGTGCTTTTTAACAATCTGAAACTCTGGGAGAGTAACACCGGCTATGTTTTATTCACTGTCGGCTAAACAATTCTGTTATTTCTAAAGGGATGTTTATCGAGAGTTGTTTGAAATTTAACAAGAAAAAATCCATGAATCCAGCTCCCACCAACACCGCCCATAGCCTTTACATGCTTTACGAAACCTTGCCAGATGACCTACAACAAGCATTTTTGCAGGAATTAATACAGAAAAAACATCAAGAATTGGTAGATTTGAGTTTTTATCTGGACTGCAAACAAACCAAGGATGAAAACGAATATCTAACCGAGCAGGAACACCAGATGTTTATTAATAGCCTATCGCAATGTAAATCCCGCAAAATTACAGCTAACCCAGGAGATTATTATGCTTAATAGTCAGGAACTCTACCAACAAGCAAATCAGTTACCTCCATTAGAAAAATTGCGCCTGGCTGAATTATTATTAGCCGACCTGGATGTGCCTGATCCGGAAATCGATGCTATTTGGCGTGATGAAGCGCAAAAAAGATGGCAAGCCTATCAACTCGAAGAGTTAAAAATGGTAAGTTATGAAGTGGTTATGCGCAAATATAAAGTTCTAAACGCTTATTAAATTTGTTTTTATTAAGAGGTCATTTATGCATTGCTTAGTTGAAGAAATAGCCGAAAAAACGGCGGTCTTACCTGAAAACCTACAACAAGAAGTGTTGGATTTTGTGGAATTCATTAGCCACAAACAGATGACCTTATTAAATGAAACGGCTCTGTTAAGCGAGCAAACACTGGCCGAAGATTGGAATCGCCCAGAAGAGGAAGAGGCATGGATGTCATTTCAGTAAAAGATATTGTTTTTGTAGCCTTTCCGTTTTCGGATCTAAGTCAAACCAAACTAAGACCTGCCTTGGTACTGGCTAATGCCCAGCGTAATGATTGGATATTGTGCCAAATTACCAGTCAAGCATATAACGACTCACAAGCCGTAGCGTTGGATGCAGCCGATTTTCAAAACGGCTTTTTGAGCAAAGTCAGTTATGTTCGGCCACATAAAATATTTACCGCGAATGAGCAACTGATAAAAAAGCAAGTCGCTTCGCTAACGGCGGCAAAACATCATGAAATTATCACCCGCATTCAAAAGATATTGCATGATGGGCATTAACGCTCATAGGTCATTTACATGACCCTACGGCGCTTTTCATCCCGTACCCATCGCTTGGATCAAAGCTTCTTGGCCGAACAACTCAAAGGCGCAAAAAGCTATCGCCGCATTGCTGGTTATTTCACTAGCTCATTGTTTGAAGTCGCCCATGAATGGCTAGAGCAAATCCCCGATGTCAAAATTGTCTGCAATGTCGATATTCATCCCGATGACCTGAAAGTGGCGCAATGCCGCGAAGCCAAAATGCTGGGGCGCTGGAATGCCAATACCATTGAAGCCGAAGCACTGCTAAACCGTGACCGGTACCGGCGACTGGATGAGTTTTTGAAAATACACGGGCAGGCAATTCGCGTGGCACCGGACAACGCCTGCGGATTTGTGCATGGCAAGGCAGGTGTCATTGAACGTGCCGATGGCCGCAAAATCGGTTTTATCGGTTCCATGAACGAAACCCGCAACGGTTGGCAACAGCATTATGAAATCTTGTGGGAGGATGATGACCCCGAAAGCGTCGCCTGGATTGAAGCCGAATTCGATTTTTTATGGAAAGCCGCCAAACCATTGCCGGAAGCGGTTTGCAAGGAAATTCGCCGCCGCAGTCGTCGCCATGAAATTGGCCTGGATGAAATTGTTGACGATGACAGCATCGCCCCGGCAGCCTTGATTGAATCGCCGCTGTACCGTGAAGGTTTTTCGCTGCAACCCTGGCAGCAAAGCTTTGTCACTGAATGTTTAAAACATTACCGTGATTATGGCATGGTAAGGTTATTGCTGGCCGATGAAGTCGGCTTGGGTAAAACTCTGTCATTGGCAACGGCTGCATTGGCCTTATGTCTGCTGGCCGAAAAGGAAAAACGCCGCCGCAAGCCCGTGATTATTTTTGCCCCGGCAACCTTGTGTGAACAATGGCAAACCGAATTGCTGGATAAGTTAGGCATTCCAACGGCACGCTGGCAGAGCAGTAAAAAAGTGTGGCTGGATGTGAATGAACGGGTGATTTCACCCTTGGGCGCGGAAAATATTGCCGCCTGTCCACTGCGTATTGGCATAGTCTCCACCGGCCTAATGATGCGGGACTCGTTGGAGAAACAACATCTGTTAGGCTTAAATTATGGTTTGGTGATACTCGACGAGGCACACAAAGCGCGATCCAAGCAAGGTTTTGGCCAGGATGATGAACCCAATGAATTACTGGCATTTGTCATGGCCATCGCTGCGCGGAGTGATCATGTCTTATTGGGCACTGCCACACCCATCCAGACCCGATGCGAAGACTTATGGGATTTGGTTCGTGTGCTACACCAAGGCAAAGGCCAGTTTGTTTTGGGCAATGATTATGCCCGCTGGCACAAACCCGATGAGGTGTTGCCTATCTTGTCAGGGCAACAGGAGGTGACAGATTTAGCGACTGCTTGGGAATTGGTACGTTCGCCGTTGCCATTAGTTAATTCAACCGCCGATAATTCGGTACGTCAGTTATACAGCGCAATACGCCAGGATCTGGGATTGTCCGCCAGTCAATTTGAAGCCGGTAAACTGACAGATTTGGATATTGGAACCCGGCAGGATTTTGAGATGGCATTGGATCGCCGCGTCGCCAATGCGACTTTTTTCCAGCGCGAAAATCCGCCGCCATGTGATATTACGAAAACGCACCACACTCGAAGAGGCCGGTTTGCTTAAACGGGTGGGCGTGATTGTGCATCCGGATGCCAAGCGCATTAAAGATATTCACAGCTTTCATGGCTTGTTTGAAGGTTTTGCAGTCCGTACCGATACGAATTTTCGGGAAGCCTATGAGCAAGCCATACAGTTCGGCAAGGTATTGGGCAAGCGCGGCGGGTTTATGAAAAACCTTATGCAGCAGCGTATTTGCTCCAGTTTGGTTGCAGGGATCAATACCGCAACGGCATTGCTGGCAGGCAAAACATTGCATGAAGAAACTGACGATAGGGAAGAAGATGTCGCCATACAAACTGATGAAGAACGTGCCGTGCTGGAGTTATTGCTGCATTGGCTTAAAGCGTGTGCTGTCGATCCAAAATATGAGGCCGTCTTGCACTATTTGATTAGCGAGAACTGGCTAGAGAGCAGGGCTGTATTATATTCAGCCAGTATTACGATACTGCCCGCTGGCTTGCAGATGCGCTGGCCTTGCGCTTTCCTGAAGAAGCTATCGGTCTGTATGCGGGGGCAGGACGTAGTCGGCTATATCAAAAAGGCGATAGTGTCAGTATTGAAAGGGAAACGCTTAAGGTGATGGTCGCTGAGCGCAAGATTCGTATTATGGTAGCCACGGATGCCGCTTGTGAAGGCTTAAATTTGCAAACCTTGGGTACTTTAATGAATGTGGATTTGCCCTGGAACCCCACCAAACTGGAACAGCGTATTGGCCGTATCAAACGTTTTGGCCAAGTACGTGATAACGTTGATATGCTCAATCTGGTCAATGAACAGACAGTCGATGAAAAGGTTTATGAGCGGCTCTCGGAGCGGATGCGCGACAAGTTTAATTTATTTGGTTCTTTGCCGGATACCATTAAAGATGGCTGGATTGACGACATAGAAACATTTGATGAAAAAATGGATCAGTATATCGCCGTGCAGAAGCGGGCTACTGGTTTTGATTTGCGCTACAACACCCATTTATCAGCATCCGATAAGGACTGGCGGGATTGTTCCAATGTGTTGTCGCAACGTGATTTTGGTACTTTGATGCGGGAGGGCTGGGGGAATTAGCGCGTTTTTATAACCCATTGATTTTGCTGTTGGGTTATTATTCGGCTTCAGTAGCATTTTTGATGCGGCCTTTTAGTTTATTGCCCACCCTAAACGTCACCACCCGCCTCGGCGTAATCGGTATATCCTCCCCAGTTTTAGGATTTCTGCCAGGACGACCGGCCTTATCCCGCAATTCAAACTTACCAAACCCCGAAAGCTTAACTGATTCGCCTTGTTCTAGCGTGTCCTTGATTTCACCAAAAAACAGTTCAACCAGACTCTTGGCTTCGTCCTTGGTTAAATCCATTTCATCCATCAGCTTTTCAGCAAAAACAGCCTTGGTTAATACCATGTCATCTATCCTTGATTTTCCACATGATTAACCATCAACTGCATCTTTCAAATTCTTACCTGCTTTAAATGACGGTATTTTGGCCGCCGCTATGGTGATTTCCGCGCCAGTTTGGGGATTCCGCCCCAAACGCTCGGCTCTGTCTTTGACAGAAAACGTGCCAAAACCTACTAAAGTAACCGCATCACCGGCTTTTAAAGTGCTTTCGATGGCATTGAGCAGTCCTTCTAATGCCCGACCGGCATCGGCTTTGGATAAATTGGCCTGTTCTGCAATAGTTGCAATGATCTCGGATTTGTTCATGAGTAGCTCCTGTGTAAAACTTACAGATTAAATGAAGAGTGAAGTGTTTACTGATTATTTGTTGGCTCCATCATAAAAAAAGCAAAAACATCTGGCTGACGTACTAGAGAATCCAGCCTTTACTTTTTAACGGCAGCCAACGGCTGTCAAGATTATAGACGATAACTGGAGTCACTCAGCATCTTTAAATGGCTTGGTTGACTAAAAACAGCCCATTAAATCCGTCCTTAATGGATGCCTAACCACCATTACAAAAAACTGTCCGATTTGGAAGGACGGTTTTCTATTGCCGCCTGAATGATTTTTCCGCACACTGTTTTTAACAGCCGTACAGGGAAAACACATGCCTCGCTTAACCTTTATAAAAACTGCGCCCTTTTGGGTGTTATCGATCATCACTTTTTTGTTGTGTGGGTGTGCCAATACCATCCACCCACGATATGGCCAGACCACAGACCGATGGCCACAGGCAACTAACCGTACGATCACTCAAAGTCATCCTGCTGCTTTAGAAACCCCCACCTATAAATCAGGACAACATTGGCTACAAACGGGTCGTTACCAGACGTTCAATGCCGTGCCGACCACTGAGCAACAAGCGCTGTTGCAGGTCATTATCGAAGTCACCTTGCCAGAGGAAGTGACTGATATCCAGTCGGCAGTGGATTATTTGTTGCTGCGGAGTGGTTACCAGTTTACCAGCTTGCCCCAATCCTTGGATGTTCAGCAATTATTGCAAAAGCCCATTCCCGCCGTACACCGCCATTTAGGCCCGATGACCTTGGAAAGTGCATTGCAAACCTTGGCAGGCAACCCCTTTCAATTGACCGTCGATCCGGTACACCGCCAAGTAGGCTACCAGTTACCGGCCAACATTGCCCGCCAGGTGACTCCATGAGTCCCGATAACAAGCCCGTGCCTGACTTGGCGATGAGTGATGAAGACCCTAGTGAGATGTTTGAGCCTCTTTATGCTGAATCGGATTCACCCGCTAAACCAAGTAGGATGCCACGTTGGAAAATGATGGCCAGTGCCGGTGTAGTGCTCGCGTTATCGATAGCCTATTCAGGACATATTAAACAGATTTTGCCATTCGCTAAAAACTGGCAGATACCTGCATTTACTTGGTTGTCGGCTGGAACCGTACCCCCATCAGCTCAAAAAACCAGCACTGATAATCCGATTACGGCGTTACCGACAGCATCACCTTTGGATTTACGGCCAGACCGTTTTATTGGTGTTCAACAAGCGATGCCATTGCAGCCCCCGATCGATAATCCCAAAATAACACAGATGGAAAAACAACTGGCCTCATTAACCACGCGTATTGAAACACAACAACAAACCTACACGGTACAGTTTAAGACATTGGAAAATCAGCTAACAGCCTTGCAGCAACAAGCCAGTAAACAACAAGTGGCACGGACAGCCATTAAACCGCTACGCCGAAAGTCGCCAGCGGTATGGCATAAAATGAAAACGCACCAGCCAGCAAAAATAAAAACCGCTATTCGAAAGCGACCAGTACATTCAACGGTCATCAATGCATCAGTGCCAGATTTTACCTTAGCCAGCATTGACCATTGGGGGGACAAAACACAAGCCGTGCTGCGTTATCATGGTCAGCTTTATACCCTGGTGCCAGGCAGCACGTTGTCGGGTTGGACAGTAGTGGAATTTGCTGACAGCCGCGAAGGTGTTTATATGGCCAACCATCGCGGCCAGCGCCGCTTATTGGCATTGGAGTAAGTTGGCATGATGAAACCATCCATTAATCCGTTGCCGTATTTGGCTTTTAGTGCCGTGCTGATGCTCTGGCAAACATCAGGCTTGGCTGTTGAAATCACCCAGCCGCAAACTACGCCGTTAGCGGCCAGTGTACCCAGTACCTTAAAACCGTCCATCATCGACACCGAAACGCAGACGTTTGACCGCCAGCAATGGCAACTCAGTGAACCGGAATGGCAGCGCTATACCAGCCTGATGCAAGGCATACGCGGCAGCGTCAGCCCTAAGTCGCTGTCGCCGCTGGAGGTATTGGGTATCCATGCCGAAACCGCCCAGGAACGTAAAACTTACGCCAAACGCTGGGCAAAGCTGATGCACGATGATGTTGAACGCACCCTGGCTTTCCAGCGTGCTTATCTGGAAGCAGCCAAGGAACTGTACGGTCGGCCACCGTTGTTTGATGCCAAACTGATGTCCTCAAACAGCCCACATAACGGCCAAGCCAGTTTAGTCGATGGTGACCGCCTATTGGTGTTTGTAAAACTGCAAGATTGCATTATCTGTAATACGGTCGTGCAACAGGTGCTGGCACGTAGTGCCGGTAAACGTGTCCAGGTGGACATTTATTTCACTGATACGAAAGAACAGCAGGATGAACCCCGTATGGTGGCCTGGGCTAAACAGCACAAGCTAGACCCGCAGCGGCTGGCACAAAAAACGGTGACGCTGAACCATGACAAAGGCGCTTACTACCAAGTCAGCCAGAAAATTGTGGCTGATGTCCCCGTGGTGTATGTGCTGCGCGGCAACCAGTTGCACCAATGGGCGAACTAAACGACAGCAGGCGTGTTGCGGTAGGGCTGCCGCGCATTGACCAATTATCATGCCAACGTTTTTTGCAACAGTGCGACCGGGCACTGGCCATACCGGATGCCATTTTAACTGAATACACTTTAAGGAGTCCCATTATGCACAACGTCCATTTACAACCACCACCTTTGGCACAGTATGAATGCGCCCTCGGTTATGAATTCCCCTGGGGGCATATTTTGGAACGCCGGGTCAACCAGTATGTGGTGTGGGATTTTTGCCTGAGCCAGTTGCTCATGCACTATTTGCGGGCCGGCAAACGCCTGGAGGATTGCCAAAAACAGGTGTTTACCGCATTGGAACGCACCTTTGACTGCACCACGCGTGACCTGTTTGCCCTGGTCGGGCTGTCAAAAGCCTGGCAACTGTGCCCCAGTTCCTCGGTGGGCATGTTCAGCCAGGTCGCGCATTTTACTGCTGAACAACAGGCACGCGAATGGGTGGTCAGTGAACTGATGGCCGTCTTGCCGGATATTATCGCCAGCGCCCAGCGCATTGTGGCAAAAACGGAGTAACGCGATATGAATCGTCTGTCGATTGTTAAGACACTGCTGTTGGCTATTATTGTCGGCCACACTGCACCCCTTTATGCTTTCGTGCCGTCAGGTTACCAATGGGTGGCGCGTCAATCCCAGGTGCCGGAACACTATTTTTACGGCATTGCCCTGAATGAAAGCGGCAAACGGTTGGCTAACAAAGACTATAGGCCGTGGCCTTGGACGCTTAATGTCGAGGGCAAGGCGTATTTTTACCCGACCCGCAAGGCCTGTCACCGGGCATTGACCGGTTTTCTGGGGCAGGGCAAAACCATTATCGATATCGGCCTGATGCAAGTGAACTGGCATTACCACCACGACAAGCTGGGCAATCCGTGGCAAGCACTCGACCCGTATTTTAATCTGCACGTAGGCGCACGGATTTTACGGCATGAATACGACAAAACCCATGACTGGTTCCAGGCGGTGGGGCGTTACCATTCGCCTGGCCAACTTAGCGGCCAAAAACAACGCGCCACCAATTACGCGAATAACGTCTTTAAACGGCTGGCACGGCTCAGGCAGCGTTCATGACCGCCATGCTCCACGTCAAAAAGACAGTTTTTGTTATGACACTGGTCATGATGTATGCCCATCAAGGTTTGGCTAAGCCGGTGGTGATTTTTGACAATGGCAAAACCCAGCCATTGACTGCTTATCTACCCGCCGTTAAATTACCTGTCCAAAATGCTTTTCAAGCCTCTACCACAGCGACAACCTTCAATGCTGACCGCTTACAAGTTTTGGCGCACAGCCTGCCGGTGACAACACCGGAGCTGACACCAGGCAAGGTATTACCCAAAGCCGTGTCGATTCCTTATCTGGAACGGCCGGTGTTTATCATCGGCGCGGATGCGTTGTCGTTACAGTGGCTACAGCAACACCGTGAGCGATTGAACACGCTGCATGCGGTGGGTTGGGTGGTCAATGTGGAGAATGCTGAACAATTGGCTCAGCTCAAACAACAGGCCGCCCCGTTGGAACTGGTTGCCTTGTCAGGGTCAGAACTCGCCGAGCAGTTTGGTTTAAGCCATTATCCGGTGCTGATTTCATCGGCCAGGATGGAACAATGAGCAAGACTTACCCGATGGAAGCGTTATTGCGCCCACCGGTGGAGTTTTTCACGGCGTTTTCAGCCGCAGGTGCAGCATTTATTGCCGGTGTTGCGCCCTGGGCGTTGATGATGACACCGTCGGTTGGATCTGCCACGGCGCTGGTGTTATCCGTGCTGGCGGTGGTGCGAACTCGTGAGGGCTGGCGCATCCTGAGTTACCAGCGCAGTTTAAGGAAATTGCCCGACTACCGGCTATCGGTGGCCAAAACGCCGGTGAGCGCCACCCGCCTGTTCTTGGGGCAGGGTTTCTTATGGACACAGCAACACACGCAGCGGCTACGTGACACCCAGCGCCCGAAAGTCCGGCATTATTTGCAGCAGGGTTTTTTATACCGCTGGGCGCGGCAGCTTGAAAACCGCCATGAAAAAAACAGCGCCTTCAAACCGCTGTTTTGCCTGTTTAGGCTGAACGTATGGGGCAATCCGTTCAAGCCGTTGCCGCCGGTGGGCGGTAAGCCGCAGATTCATGCGGTAGGCATGACCGAACAACCGGTGTGGATGGATTTACGCGAACGGGTCGGCCATACCTTGGTGCTCGGCACTACCAGAGTCGGCAAGACCCGTTTTGCCGAATTGTTGATTACCCAGGACATCCGCCGTGGCGATGTGGTGATCGTCTTTGACCCCAAAGGCGATGCCGACCTGATGAAACGGGTGCTAGCCGAAGCCAAGCGGGCAGGACGAGACAACGAAACCTATATTTTCCATTTGGGCTATCCAGAAATATCCTGCCGCTACAATGCCATCGGTAATTTTTCCCGCATTACCGAAGTCGCCACCCGCGTCACCAATGCCTTGCCCAGTGAAGGCAATTCGGCGGCATTCCGGGAGTTCGCCTGGCGCTTCACCAATATGATCGCGATGGCGCTGGTGAAAATGGGGCGGCGGC
>NZ_FUKJ01000104.1 GCF_900163745.1 Crenothrix polyspora | reverse complement strand
CCATATCGCAATTATTGTAAAATAGCTTGATTTTAACCGAATTCTTTTTGCCAGACAGCTTCTTAAAGGCAAATTAACCTGGGAAGGTGATCTGGAGCAAATGAGGACTGATCAATGATTCTGGTTGATTCCAAGGATTTCCAGCCTTTCCAACAGTATTTAGGGTTGCAGGTTGTGTAATGAACCTGCCAATCGAAGGCTCGCGTCAAACCCTACGATCCAGCTTGCGATAGCCAATCGCCTCACTCAAATGATTAACCGCGATATGCTCAGCACCCGCTAAATCGGCAATCGTCCGAGCCAATTTTAAAATGCGATGGTAAGCCCGATGCGACAAACCAAACTTATCCATCGCCTGTTCAATCAACTTGTGGCCTTGTTCGGTCAAATCACAATACAACTTAACTTCCTTGGCGCTTAGCGCCGAATTCGGTTTGCCGTTACGGGCAGCGGCAATACCACGAGCTGCAACAACACGCGCTCGAATAGTTGCGCTGGATTCTTCACCCTGCGGCGAACCCTTACGCAACACCTCGTGCGGTACACGCGGTACTTCCAGATGCATATCAATCCTATCCAGCAGCGGCCCCGATATACGGGCGCGATAACGCAAAACCTGCTCTGATGAGCAATGACAACGGCCAGACGCATCGCCCAAATAACCACAAGGACATGGATTCATCGCGGCAATCAACTGAAAACGCGCTGGAAAATCCGCTTGCCGCGTGGCGCGAGAAATGGTGATGTGGCCAGTTTCCAACGGTTCGCGTAACACTTCCAACACCTTGCGGTCAAATTCCGGCAACTCATCCAAAAACAAGGTGCCATTATGCGCCAGCGAAATTTCACCTGGCTTGGGATTGCTGCCACCACCCACCAACGCTGCCGCAGAAGCAGTATGATGCGGCGCTCTAAAAGGCGGCTTCAACCAATTGGCAAGGTCTATACCGCAATCACTCACCGAAGCAATTGCCGCCGTTTCCTGCGCCTGTTGCTCAGTTAACATCGGCAAAATAGTCGGCAAACGTGAGGCCAACATCGATTTACCCGTACCTGGTGGACCCAACATCAGTAGATTATGATTGCCAGCGGCAGCAATCTCAAACGCGCGTTTAACATGGTATTGGCCATGCACATCAGCAAAATCAATATCTGGCTCAGGTGTTGGCTGTACTTCTGGTGCGTACACACTGGTAATCGACTTTTGCCCGGTCAGGTGGGCGCATACTTCTAACAAATGCCCAGCAGGCACCATCTCAATGTCTTTAACCAGCGCCGCTTCACCAATATTTTCTCTTGGTAAAATAAGCTTGCGCTGACTATTGCGGGTTTGAATGGCAATCGGCAACACGCCGATAATAGGCCGCAATTCACCGCCCAAAGACAACTCGCCCACGCATTCGTATTGTTCCAGCGTGTGTTTGGGTATTTGATGCGAGGCCGCCAAAATCCCTAAAGCAATCGCCAAATCGAAGCGACCACTTTCTTTGGGTAAATCGGCAGGGGCGAGATTGATGGTAATGCGCTGGGCGGGGAATTCAAATTTGGAATTTAACAACGCGCCGCGAACGCGGTCTTTGCTTTCTTTAACCGCCGCTTCCGGCAAACCGACAATCGACATAGACGGCAAACCGTTGGCGACGTGGACTTCAACGGTAACCAGGGGCGCATCAATACCTGAACGCCCACGGCTATAAACAATTGCTAAGGCCATCTTCAACTACTCCGTGTTAGGTTGGCCTGTTAGGCGTTGATTTTACAGTTCGGCTTTATCGAGCACTTGCGCTTCAATATCTAACACGCGTTTTTCTAAAGCTTCCAATTTGGCACGGGTTTTTGCCAACATCGCTTTTTGCACTTCAAATTCTTCGCGGGTCACCAAGTCCAATCGGCCTAAAGTCGATTGCAATATGGCATGGAAATTTTTGTCCATGTCTTCTTTGAAGTTGTTCAAGCCTGGGGGTATGGCGTTGATTAAACGGCTGGCGATATCATCAATGGATTTTGGATCAAACATGGGGTTACCTCTGGGTTGTTGTTGCCGATGGGTTTGTGTAAGTTCATCGGCAGGAGACTTGGTTTATTTTAAAGCCATCGCTTTCTTAAAAAATTCAGGTTGCGCCAACGATGCCTTGTGTATATCGACATTATAGTAGACAGTTTCAAAAGGTTTGTTAGCTGAGTCTTGTTCTCTGAATTTACTTGGATCAGCTTTACTGGCAATAGTTGCACTCCACCAACCGGAAGGGTACAGGCATTGTGGGAAAAACAGTGTTTGCAGATGACCAAAGCCAGCGCTGCTCATGGCATCGCGCATTTCGCCAATGAGTTTTAAATGCAATAATGCTGACTCACTTTGCTGTATCACCATGCCATTTTCGGTAAGGCAGGCCGCGCAGTCGCGGTAAAACGCTGCACTAAATAAACCTTCGGCAGGGCCAACCGGATCGGTGCTATCAACAATGATAATGTCTACTGAATTCGGTGCAGCATCTTTTACCCATTTAATGCCGTCGATGAATTTTAAATCAGCGCGTGGGTCGCCGTTGGATTCACACAGCTCAGGAAAATAAACTTCTGCCAAACGGGTGACGCGTTCATCAATGTCAATTTGTACGGCGTGCTCTACCGAGGGGTGTTTTAAGACTTCTCTCAACGTGCCACAATCGCCGCCACCGATTATCCACACGGTTTTGGGGTTGGGATGGGTATATAGTGCCGGGTGGCTCATCATTTCGTGATAGAAAAAATTGTCACGGGTAGACACCATTGTGCAGCCATCGATGACCATCAGGTTGCCAAAGGTTTCGGTTTCGTACATTTCCAAAAACTGGAACTCGGATTGCTCTTCGTGCAGTTTCTTTTTAATCTTTAATGAAAAAGCAGTGCCAGCAGCGGAGACTTGTTCGGTAAACCACTCAGTCGGGTTCATGATGGGAATTCCTGAAAAATGAAGCATTATATTAGAGTTTGGCTGTATCTGTGTTCAAAATAGAAGCCATGCGATAGGTATTGGCTGATTTTTTATTTGTCCACGGAAAACACAAAACACACAGAAAGCTTTCACGGTACACTCGTGTTTTAGCGTAATGCAGTAAGATTTTTTTCGGTGCTTTTTGTATTTTCCGTGGACAAAAATAATCGTCTTCATGAAAAAAGGTTTGCAGGTTGTCAGAATTGCACAATGCAACCATAATGCAATCTTTTAGCCCAGGTGAGATAGATTATGCCAGCACTGACCATAAAAAATATACCGGACGTGTTATACGAACAGTTAAAAGCGACCGCCGAATTGCACAGAAGAAGCATTAATAGTGAAGTGATCGTGTGTCTTGAAAAAATGTTAACGTCGACAAAAATGACTCCAGCCGATCGCTTAAGCCGTATTGAGCAACTGCGCTCCAGTATTAAAGTGAACAGTATTTCGCCGGAAGATATTGAACAAGCCATTAATACCGGCAGACCATGATTGTTGCGGATACTAATATCATCAGCTATCTGTTATTGCCGACGGACTATTCCCAACAAGCGAGCCAGCTTTATCAACAAGATGCCGTATGGGCAGCGCCTATCTTGTGGCGTAGTGAGTTTCGCAATGTACTTGCGCTGTATTTGCGACAGCACATTATTAGTTTGACACAGGCTTTGGCCATACAAGAAGAAGCGGAAGCGTTAATGGTCGATCATGAGTTTACCGTAAGCTCTGCACAAGTGTTGGTGCTAACCCATAGCAGTCCGTGTTCTGCCTATGATTGCGAGTTTATCGCTCTGGCAAAACAATTAAGCGTAAAACTAGTGACCCAAGATAAAAAAATACTGCGTGAATTTGCCGATATTGCCGTTTCGCTGGATGATTTTCTGCACAATAAAACAAACTAACTTCAATCATCAAAATTGCCCAGAATTAACTGCTTATGGAGACAACTGTGACTTTACCTACCCAACCCTGGACCACAGAACAATCAGCAACACTGTATGCCATCAATAACTGGGGAGACGGCTATTTTTCCATCAACACCCGTGGCCATGTGTGCGTAACCCCCAGTGCTGACAAAAGTGTTGCGCTAGATTTAGTAGAGATTGCCCAGTCGCTGGAAGACAAGCAATTGTCATTGCCGGTACTGATCCGCTTTACCGATATTTTGAAAGACCGCGTTAACCGCCTGAACGCTGCCTTTCAAAAAGCCTGCGCCGATAACAATTACCAAGGCAAATACACACCGGTATATCCCATCAAGGTAAACCAGCAGCGGCAAGTGGTAGAAGGCATTTTATCCGCCGATAATATTGGTTTGGAAGCGGGCAGTAAACCGGAATTGCTGGCGATTATGGCCTTGTCTAAAGACAATGTGGTGGTATGTAATGGCTATAAAGATCGCGCCTATATTCGCCAGGCCTTAATCGGCTTAAAAATGGGACTGGATTTGTATCTGGTTATCGAAAAGCCGCTGGAGCTGGAATTTATTATCGAAGAAGCAGCACGTCTTGATGTGAAGCCACAACTGGGCGTAAGGGTGCGATTGTCCAGTATCAGCGCAGGTAAATGGCAAAACAGCGGTGGGGAAAAGTCTAAATTCGGCTTACATGCACACGAAGCCTTGCAACTGGTCGAGCGCCTTAAACAAGCCGGATTATTGGATTGCTTGCAGCTGATGCATTTTCACATGGGCTCGCAAATTGCCAATATCCATGACATTAAAATCGCCCTAAAAGAAGCGGGACAATTTTACAGCGAGCTACACCGTTTAGGTGCGCCGATTAAAATAGTCGATGCGGGTGGTGGCTTGGGTGTGGATTATGATGGCAGCCGCTCGCGCCGTGAATCGTCCATCAATTACAGCCTGGATGAATATGCGCAAAACATCGTGCGTAGTTTTGCCGAAATCTGCGTGACTAAACACGTAGCGCAGCCCGATATTATCACCGAATCCGGTCGTGCGCTGACAGCACACCATGCGGTTTTAATTACCAATGTCACTGATATTGAATCGGTGTACAGTCCTCAAGAGCCACTACAGCTTTTGCCGCAGGCGATCAATTTGGTCGAATGCTACCATGATGCCAGCTTTGCCATTGCCGAAGCCCGTGCGCAATTTACCCAGGATAAATTGAATATCGATGAGTTGGCCAAGGCAGAAAATGTTTACGCGATAACTTGCCAGCAAATTAAAAACCAGTTGAATCCAGTTAACCAAAGCGAAGCCACGATACAAAAAGAATTGAGCGAAAAGCTGGCCGATAAGATCTTTTGTAATTTTTCGCTGTTTCAATCACTGCCGGATATTTGGGGCATCGACCAGATCTTTCCCATCATGCCCATCCATCGCCTGAATGAACAGCCTACGCGCCGCGCCGTCATTCAAGATTTAACCTGTGATTCCGATGGCCGTATCGATCAGTATATTGATGGCCAAAATATTGAAAAAACCCTGCCGATTCATGCTATCGACAGCAAGCAGCCGTATTTGATTGGCTTTTTTATGGTCGGTGCGTATCAGGAAATTCTCGGTGATATGCACAACCTGTTTGGCGATACTCATTCGATTAATGTCCAGATCGATAGAAATGGCTATCATTTTTACGATCTACAGGAAGGTGAGCATGTGTCCAAGTTGCTTGATTACGTGCATATCAGCAGCGAAGAGTTGATGGCCGCATATCGACAAAAGTTGGCTGACAGCAATCTTACTGCACAACAACGACAAGATTATGAACAGGAATTGCTGGCTGGCTTAAAGTCCTACACTTATCTTGGGCAATGATATGAAAGGCTTACGCGGTATGGGGTACTACCCACCGTTAAGTCAAAGGCTGCTAAAGCAGTATTGATGCACCCAATAATTGCATATACAGTTATTGACATGAAAACAGAGCTTACTTGGGATGAAGTAAAACGGCAGTCTAATCTTAGGCAACACGCAATAAAAATACCCCCATTTTTTCATGTAAGTTGTGGTTGGATAGTCAGG
>NZ_FUKJ01000386.1 GCF_900163745.1 Crenothrix polyspora | reverse complement strand
TATAACGGCGGTCTGTTTGCAGCTGATGCCGAGTTGGAAAAACTAACGGTCAGCACAGAATTATTAAAAAAGTTTAAAACACTGTACGACTACGATTTTGACAACGACATCGGCACACCGGTTTTAGGCCATATTTTTGAACAATCGATTGCTGATTTAGACGAAATTTATGAAGCGATTACCGAAGAACAGGAATTACAAGGCAACGTAAAATCCAGCACCAGCACATCAGGAAAACGCAAGCAGGACGGCATTGTTTATACGCCAGAATTTATCACCGACTACATCATCAAGCACACTTTGGGTGGTTATTTGGAGCAGAAAAAAACTGGCGTGGCGCATGAACAGGACAGCGCGGCCTATTGGTTGGAATATCGGAGCATTTTGGCAAAGACGCGCGTACTGGATCCCGCTTGCGGCAGCGGCGCTTTTTTGATTGGCGCGTTTAAGTATTTGAAGGCCGAATACGATTTTGTTAATCGCCGACTTCCTGGGGGAGAAGGAGCTAATACCGACCTGTTTGGCTTGGATTTAGAAGCTGGCATCTTAAAAAATAATTTGTTTGGTGTTGACCTTAACGCAGAATCCATTGAAATTACCCAATTAGCTTTGTGGTTGGAAACCGCCGAAAAAGGCAAAAAGCTCAACCCATTAGACGACAACATTAAGCAGGGTAATAGTATTATTCACCATAAGAACGCTGACAAACAGGCATTTGTGTGGAAAGGTATAGATCGTAAAGATGTCAATAATGAATTTAGTAAGGTTATGGAAACCGGTGGCTTTGATGTCATTTTGGGTAATCCGCCGTATGTACGCCAAGAGCGCTTAACGGCAATAAAACCCTATTTGCAGAAACATTACCAAACCTATCACGGCGTGGCTGATCTTTACACCTACTTTTTTGAGCTGGGGCTTAACTTGCTGAAAAAAGGTGGTCGCTTGGGTTACATTTCCTCGTCCACATTTTTTAGGACGAACAGCGGCACACCGTTGCGCGAATTTTTAAAGGTGCAAAGCAACCTACAAACGGTGATTGATTTTGGTGATTATCCGGTTTTTGATGGTGTAACCACCTATCCAGCGATTTTAATTATGGAAAAACCGGAACGATTACGTAAATCAGCACCAAAATCAGAGTTCAATTTTTTAAACATCACTGCCAAAAAAGACCCGCAACACAACGCG
This sequence comes from Crenothrix polyspora, assembly GCF_900163745.1. Classification (GTDB taxonomy): domain Bacteria; phylum Pseudomonadota; class Gammaproteobacteria; order Methylococcales; family Methylomonadaceae; genus Crenothrix; species Crenothrix polyspora_B. Next base: position 3,207 of record NZ_FUKJ01000386.1, on the reverse strand, counting down.
TTAAAACAGCAATTACAATCAGAACTGGGTGTTATGAAACAAACCGCGCTGAGTGCTGAGGCGTGGCAATTGGAAGATGAACGCTTTGCTAACTTGCGGCAAAAAATCACCAAAGGTTACAAAACCCTGAAAGAAGTCTACGGTTCGCCTTTATACGGTATAAAAACGGGATTGAGTGAAGCCTTTGTTATCAATCAACAGCAATACGAACACTTGAAACAGGATGATCCAGATGGAAAAATTTTAAAACTGTTTTTAGAAGGCAAGGATTTAAAGCGCTGGCGGGCAGAAAGTAGAGATTTGTATTTGATTTTGTTCCCCAAAGGATGGACACATCGACAATTGAACTACACGGAAGGCGATGTTGTATTAACTGAAATCGAAGCATGGCGCTATTTGCAACGCAACTATCCCAAAATAGCAGAATATTTAAGTGCTTATGCGACGCGAGGGCGTAAACGAGGCGATAAAGGCTACTTTTGGTGGGAGCTAAGGTCTTGTGCTTATTATGAAAGGTTTGAAGAGCCGAAGATTGTTTACAATAGATTTATGCCTCATTCCTTATTTTGGTTTGACTCTACAAATAATTACCATAATGACGCGTTATACTTTATTCCAGCAGTTGGTTATTACGAGTTAGGCCTTCTAAATAGTAGTTTGTATTGGTATCTTTTAACTGCCAATGCTCTGACCATGAGCGGTGGTTTTTATCAAGTCCATGGCAATGTTTTAGAAAAAATGCCCATTCCAACTTCTACGGATGAACAAAAATCTCATATCGCTAACTTAGCCCAACAATGCCAAACCAACGCCCAAGCCCGTTACGAATTAGAGCAAAAAGTGCAACGCCGTTTATTGCAAAACTTACGGCCTGCAAACAACGGTGAACCACTCAACACCAAACTGAACGAATGGTGGAAACTGGCAACCGTAACCGAATTAGCTACCGAAGCTGCCAAAGCCTTCAAGTTAAAAAAATACGAAGGGTTAAACGTTGATTTATATGATTTGATCCAACAAGATAAATGGGAGAAATATCTCAACGATAATACTCACCAATGGCAAGCCTATACACAGACTATCAAAAGCTTAGAACAGCAAATTAATAGTGCCGTTTACGCCTTGTTTAAACTTACTTCTGAAGAAATTGGTCTGATTGAACGTGGTTAAACGTGCCATAGTTGAGCTATTGAAACTAACGAACAAACGGCGCTAAATTATATTAACGAGCAAACTGGAGCATACAACAATGATTACATACACTGAATGTATCCCATTAATTAACGAACTAAATCACCACGATAAACTACGTTTAGCACAATGGTTAATTAAAGCCATTGCCCAGGAAGAAGGCATTAATGATATTGCGGTTGATAATGCAAACAAGCAAAGTGGGTTATGTGGCATTTGGCAAGATTCGCGTTCGGGTGATGAAATTCTACAAGATATTATAAAAAGTAGAACAGAAGCGCGAGATATTATCTTATGAAATATTTGCTAGACACAGACACATTAATTTATTGGCTAAAAGGCAATAAAAAAATAGAAGAAAAAGCGTTAGCTGTTGGTTTAGAGCAATTAGGCTATTCCATTATTTCTCATGCTGAACTTTATTTTGGCGCTTACAACTCGGAACAAATAGATAAAAACTTACAGGCCATTCACATGGTTAATCAAAAACTGGCATTAGTTGGTTTCAATGCCGCATCAGCGCAGTTATTCGGCAAAATTAAAGCAGATTTAAAACAACAAGGTAATATTATTTTGGATGCCGATATTATGATTGCAGCAATTGCCTTGTCTAATGAGCTTGTTTTAGTCACTAATAACGAGAAGCATTTTGTTAGAGTTCCAAATCTAAACATTGAAAATTGGGTATTAAAATAAATTTGTGCTGTTATTGCGCCATTGAAACCGATGAACAAACGGCAATAAAGTATATTAACGAACAAACCGGAGAAAAATTATGCAACCCCAAAAATTAACCAATTTGCAGTTGGAGTTATTAAAAGTTTTCAGCTACCAACTTAACCCGCAGCAATTAAGTGATATAAAAAACTTGCTTACCCACTATTTTGCCGAGCAAGCTACACAAGAAATGGATAAACTCTGGGAAGAAAACAACTGGGATGACAATACCATGACAAGTTGGGTAAATGAACACCTAAGAACACCTTATAATCCAACATGAAAGTGGTTTTAGATACCAATGTATTGTTAGTGTCAATTGCTAAAAAGTCACCTTATCGACCCATCTTCGATAACTTGCTGACTAACAAGCTTGATTTAATTATTAGCAATGAAATATTAAGTGAATATACCGAAATTATTGCCCAAAAAACCAATAGTATCGTTGCCAATAATATTAGTGAAATGTTATTAACGCTATCGAACGTGCAAAAACAGGATATTTATTACAAGTGGAATTTAATCGAAATAGATAAGGATGATAATAAGTTCGTCGATTGTGCTATTGCAGGTAATGCAGACTACTTGGTGAGCAATGACAAACATTTTAACTGCCTGAAAAGCATAGAATTCCCAAAATTAAGCTTATTGACCATTGATGAGTTTATGAATTTGTCATTAACTTTAAAAGCCGTTTAACAATAGTCATTGAAAACAGTAAACAAACGACGGTAACGTATATTAACCAACAAACCGGAGAAAAACCATGATTAACGTAGTCGTTAATAATGAAAACACCATAAAACTTGCCCAACAATTAGGGCATCATCAAAACTTGCAAGAAACCATCGAAAAAGCCATTGAACTGTATGTACAGTATTTAGGGCGGCAAGCTATCATCGAAGAGTTTGGCCAAGTAGATTTTAGCGAGGATTACGACTACAAAAAACAGCGCGACATTCAATGAGTATTTTAGTTGATACCTGTATCTGGTCTTACGCATTGCGACGACGCAATGATTTGCCCAATCAAAATATTATTGACGAATTGAATGGATTTATCCAACAGCGACAAGTGATCATGCTTGGTACAATTCGTCAGGAAATATTATCTGGCATTCAACATGAACCTCAGTTTGAGCGTATTCGCACAAAATTACAGGCGTTTCCAGATTACCCGATTTCAACAGCGGATTTTGAAACAGCAGCACAGTTTTACAATCGTTGCCGTGCTAAAGGCGTGCAGGGTTCAAATACCGATTTTCTACTTTGTGCAATGGCCCATTGCCATAGTTTTACC
>NZ_FUKJ01000161.1 GCF_900163745.1 Crenothrix polyspora | reverse complement strand
CACGGCGGCAGTGCTGGAGCAACTTGCCCGAGATGTGACGCAATGGGATGCCCGGGCGGTTGAGTTTTTTCAGGTGTTGGCAACGACCCAGTATATGAACCATTTGCGCCCAATGAATCACTACTCACCGGATTTAAGGCGCTGGGAACCACTTACCCGTATCGGGCATGCCTTCGATAGTTGTGCCCACACGGTTGATGTCAGGCGTATCGAAAGTAAAAAGGGCAAATACAATATTCCCAATATCGGCATTTTTCTTTGGCGGTTGGATGCGTATCGGCATACAAGCAGTCCGGCAGTTAAGCTGGATGATACCCGCTGGTTCATTAGCCCGCTTGGACATCCGCTGCAACTGTTTAATCATCCGCTACCCGAGACGCAAATTACCCATCTTGCGGAACCGGTTAATGTACCAGAGTCAATAACACGTCGGATGCTGCATGAATACCTTAAGCGCTATTACGGTTCAGCAGAGGATCGCAATTCTAGCGATGCATCAATCAATAAAGTCGACAACAGTGAACCCAGCATTGTGCTTTATATTGATGATGCGGAGGTTCCGCGCTCAAAAATAATGGCATGCGATCTTTCTGATTCGGGAGCCAATAATTGGGCACACCTTCCAAAAGCTGGTTTCTATGCGATCGATCCGGTATTAGGACGCGTTGCCTGTGGCTCAAAACCCAAAACGGTTAAATTGACCTATCACCGTGGGTTCAGCGCTGATTTGGGTGGAGGTGAATATTCACGCGAATTACTTAAAGATTCCGAAGCCAAGATAATCCTTCAAGTACCGAAAGATTATCCCACTATTCAGGGAGCACTTGACGCACTTAAAGGCGGCAATGGCATAGTAAAAATTTTGGATAGTGGGCGTTATGAAGAGGCGCTTAACGTATCTGTATTGGCAGGTCAGCACATTACAGTGTTTGCAAAGGACGGGTGTTTTCCGACGATTGTACTGCCGATTAAGGGCGAGTTGACGGTGAGTGGCGGCAAAAACAGTCTGTTCGTTTTGGATGGTGTGATGTTAACGGCAAACCGTAAACTCTCCTTAGCTGATCAAAAGCCGTTACGCTTGCTTCATGTACCTTCTGATTCAGGAGCCCTAAAGCTGGTGATCCGCCACTGTACGCTAGTGCCGGGTTTGGCATTGGATGTTAAGGGAATGCCATTGTTCCCTAATAAACCTGCCGTCCATGTTGAAGCGGATGGTATTCAGGTCGTTTTGGAACGAGCCATCGTTGGCGCATTGTACTTACATGCAGGCACACAGTTTAGTGCATCAGACAGCATTATAGATGCCACAACCCCTGATCGCGCTGCCTTGGTTGGGTCTATTGGCAGCGGGGCCGGGGGGGTATTGTCATTAGACGCTTGTACGGTCATTGGTAAGATTCATATGCGTGAAGTCGGTGAAATATCGAACAGCCTGCTGGTAGCCCATCAAGCAACTGGCGATACGGATGTTCCAGTGCATATTGACCGACGGCAGGCTGGTTGCGTGCGGTTTTCGTATGTGCCACTGGATTCGCGTGTTCCTAAACGTTACCGTTGCCAGCCAGAAGATAAAGGCAATCCCGATTTGGCATTAAGCTTTGTTTCCCTTCGGTTTGGTGTAGCCAGTTATTGTCAATTGGCGCTGTCCACGTCAGACCTTATCCGCTCAGGTGCTGATGATGAGAGCGAAATGGGGGCTTTTCACCTGCTTTTCCCTGCACAACGCGAAGCTAACTTACGTATACGCCTGAGGGAGTTTATGCGGGTTGGATTGGAAGCAGGCATATTTTATGAAACTTAAAGGAGAGCCGTTATGACTTTTGATTGCAGTCGGTTTAGTTTTCAGCCCTGGAACGATTTTCTCGGCGTAGTCATGCAACAGGGGCGTGTCCAATTAGATGCTGATTGGAACGAATTTGTCGAACAACTGACCCGCCGCATACAAGCCGGTACGTTGGATACTATTGGTCAAGCCGTCGTACCTCGGGAAATCCCTAATGGATTTCTTATTTCAGTTAATAATAGTGACCCGAAGGATTTGATGATTGGTGCTGGCAGGATGTATGTTGATGGCATACTGGTGGATAATCATGGCAGCCGACCTTTAAATATATGGGATGAACATTTAGCCGAATTGAGGAGCGAAAACTCTATTTCAATTCTCAATCAGCCTTATCTACCATTTGATAAAACAAAAAAAACACTCCAGGATTTTAGTGAGCCAGAATTAGATAAAGCCCCGTATCTTGTGTACCTAGATGTCTGGCAACGGGAAGTAACGGCATTGCAAATGCCGGAGTTAATCGAAAAAGCGTTAGGTGTCGATACTACTGGTCGCCTACAGACAGTCTGGCAAGTCAAAATATTAACGGATATCGGTGCAAATGCAACCTGTGATTACGTACAAGGATGGGACAAGTTAACAAAACCATCCGGCGCAAGATTGACTACTTCTTTACCAGACACTGTTCCTACTGAATCGAATCCGTGTTTAGTGTCGCCAGCATCGGGCTATCAGGGATTGGAAAACCAACTCTACCGGGTGGAAATCCATAACGGTGGAAACCAAAATTCAGCGACATTTAAATGGTCTCGTGACAATGCCACAGTGGCATCCCGTGTGACAACAATCCCTACGCTTACCCAGATTGTAGTGGAACACGTTAAACGTGACGATTTATTGGGTTTTCACGGTGGTGATTGGATCGAAATTCTCGACGATAGGCATGAACTGCACGGCCAGCCAGGCATTTTGCGTCGAATAAAAGGCGATGGTGTCGACGAGGGCACTCAAACTCTTACATTGGAAACGGCATTGCTTGCCGGTCAATTTCCCGTTAATTCCAAGGGGATGCCTGTGGGAGGGAATACTAGAGTTCGTCGATGGGATCAGTCTGGCGTGGTGCGGCTTGAAAATGGAACGTCAATTGTCGATCTTAACGCTTCCGGAGGCGTATCTGATGGCATACGCATCCCATCACCCGGGAATAAGGTGATATTGGAAAATGGCATTCTCGTCGATTTTAGCCTTGAAAAAGATTTTGGGGCCAAAATGGATTTGGAGTTCAAAACGGGTGACTATTGGGTTTTTGCTGCGCGGAGCGTGGATGGAAAAATTGACATTTTGGAGCGTTCTCCACCGAGAGGCATACACCATCACTATGCGCGTTTGGCGATAGTAAGAGCTAAAGGAAGTGACCCTGATGATTGCAGGGTTAAGTGGCCCCCAGCAATAACCAATAGTAATAGCTGCGATTGTACGGTGTGCGTCCATCCTGAAACACATAACAATGGTACGGCTACTATTCAGCAGGCTATTGGTGAAATCAAAAAGCGTGGAGGAGGCACTATCTGCTTTGATGTTGGTATTTATAATATCGGAAAATCTTTGCGACTTGATGGTGTTAAGTCCATCAGAATTCGAGGCCAAGGGATAGATACTCTATTATTAGGCGGTAGTATTGAATCGGTTTTTAATATTGAAAACTGCCAAGATGTTTCAATACAGAACTTAACAGCTATAAACTCTGTGATTCCTCCGTCGACTGTTGGGTCGGTGATGCCTCGGATGGTTGCGGTAGCTGTGGCTTCCATAGCCAAAAAAATTTCGGTAATCGATGTAAAAAATACAATTGATTTCACTTTGGATCATGTTAATGGCATTTGTATAGCGTTTGGAGAAATACAAATACCAAGTGCCGCCTTGTCTTTGTCTGGGTATTTGATTGGTACGAAAGTAAATGGCTGTGTATTAACCGCCCAGCAGGGTATTGCTTTATTAAATAATCATGCTGGAGCATCAGATGTTACTGCCGGGAAAGTAAATGCCCAAGCTGAAACGCCACCTGATTACTTAATAACGGCCGATCTAAGGATAACGAATTGCTTTTTCCCTTGTAGCAATAGTGGAATAAGCTTTGGTGGGGTGAGCCTCCATAATGGCAATTTACTGATATCAAACAATCTTATTTTGGGCTGTAATAATGCGGGTATTATGCTAGTTGGTGGGGCATTACCGGGTAGTTTAGTTATAGTGGAAAAAAACATTCTTGACGTCATTGGAACGGGTATTCAATGTGGTCTTGATGGTATGCGTGTGCTTGATAATGAAATTACTGCTGGAGATGGAAATATTTCATCAGGTGATGGCATTGTTATTGATGGTGGAATAGATCCAGGTTTTGTTGATAATCCACAAATATTCGGCAACCATATTCACGATCGTACTGGCCACGGAATAGCTATCCGCCGGGCAGTTGGGTATGGCATGATTAAATCTAATGTTATTGAAAATGTTACGGGGTCTGGGTTAATCATTGGAGATGGCAAAGCCGATTACCTGTCCATCGAAAATAATCACTTCTTAAACATTGGCCCAAATAATGAAGAAGCAATTTTTTACGCCGCCGTTCGGTTGGCTAATGTCAAAAGTGCTGATATTGTTGGAAACGTCATAGATGATATTGGGCATGGCTCTAAATCAAATAGACCGATAATCGGCTTGCTTATCACAGCTTGTGATGAAATTAAAATTACAGGAAATCGTTTGCAAAATATAGGTTCTAGCACTTCTAGGCAAAACGTAGGCATAGAGTGCGATACTCCTTTTAAACATTTAGCGATCTGTGACAACACAATTCTTGCTGCTGATGATATTGAATTTAATCAGCCTTGGTGGGCACTCCGGATCGGTGCTGGGGTAAATACTAATAATCTTAAAGAATTACAAGTCAAAAATATTGGAAATGACTTTTTGTTGATGTCTCCTAGCCTAATGAAAATTCTTTTTATAACTAATTCAGGTGTTTCAGCAAGTCCATCAGATTGGGGGGCTACCACAGGTATACACCGCAACCGATTTACCTCAAAGATAGATGCTAATCTTTTTGTCATCATAGAAAATGTTGCAGCTTGTTTGTTTACTGAAAATTTTTGCGAGGCGATGGAGAGGCAAAGTTTCAGTGTGGGTGCATTTACTTTTATGCTAGATAGCAGAGCAATCCCTCGTCCTCTCGTTTCCATAACGGGGAAACAAATTAACGCCAGTAATAATCGTATAACTAGGATTAACAATAATTATCAACCTATTTTATCTATTAAGACAGATAATGATAATGATTATAAAAAATTTATTGTTCTTGGAAATATTTGTTCAGGAGGGATAACAGTAAATGATACCGATCTAGGTGCAATTACTAACAATCCTTGGAATCAACTTAACTTGACTACATAATTGGGAGAACTTCGATGTCTGTAACAGTTATTCTTCACAATGAAACATCGATAACTCATATCGCCAACCGTCTATACGCTAATTTAACTGCTGAATCTCGCAAAATTGCAGAAACTGCATTGCTAAGGTTGAATCCGGTTTTGTCAGATTCAAATGGAGTAAAGCCTGGTGTAATTATTAAATTACCGGAAATACCATCATTAATCCTTAATGACAAACATATAAATGATGATCCAACTGCTCAAGCTAAAGAAGTCATCAAAAATGCGATTAAAACGTATGGTGATCAACTTCAAGGGCGAATTAAAACACAGCAAGATGATTTACACAGCCAAGAAAATATTTTAAATGAGGTAGAAAAAGAAATCAGTGAGTTACCTGATCTGAACATATTACATAAAAGAATTAAAACGCTTAAAAAATCAGTAGCTACCAGAATTGACGATACCAAAACTTATTCTGATAATTTGAATACCATGTTCGCTCAAATTTTTACGGATCTTTCAAAGTGATGCCAATCAATATTTATTTTGTCAGTGAACAGCGTATAAATTAACTATTCGAAATGCTCTGCCAAAACATAATAAAGATTATGAATTGTCAATTTTTTACTAAGTGGCAGATTGTTATGTGGGTATAAAAAAACCTGGGTTTTGGCGAACTCAAAATGAGGAGTCCTTGATATGAAATACAAATGTATGGCATTAATCGTAGTCGCAGCCTTTTCGTATAATAGTTTGGCAAACGCCGATTTTGTTCGGATTAGTGCCTCGGATTTTGTTAAGGATCCTGTCAAGGTGGCGGCATTGCAAAAAGCTGTAGTGGCGATGCGTACCAATGATGCCGCCACTAATACCAGTCCTAAATATCGTGCCAGTTGGCAATACTGGGCAAACACACATGGTTATCTTGGCGCAGGGCCGAATGCAGCCGGAACTGTGGCCAATTATGTGCCGCAACAGACAGCAAGGTTCTGTTCAGGTAACCCGGTTTGTACTAGCTATTATCAACACCTTATTGATACACCTCTACCTGCCGATGGCTTCACTACAAATGTTTGGGGTACTTGTCAGCATGGAAATTTGAATTTTTTACCGTGGCATCGTATGTACTTACACTTTTTTGAACGTGTGCTGCGTAAACAATCGGGCACAGCCGATTTTAGTTTGCCATATTGGGATTATTTTTCTGAAAGGGGCGCTGACGGACAAGGTATTGCATTGCCTAAGCTAGTGCGTGGACAATCAGCGGGCGCAGCTGTTGATCAGTTTCGTACCCCAGGATTAAATGAGCATACAGTCGCCATTGATGAAAGAACCGGCAGTGCTGCGCAAGCATTTAAATTTACTAATTTTACTAGATTTTCCAATCAGCTAGAACAGCAACCGCATGGTGCAATGCATTGTGGTACAGGATCAAGTTGTCGGGCACCAGATATCGGCTTAGTGCCATTGGCAGGCCTTGATCCAGTATTTTATATGCATCATGCCAATATTGACAGGTTATGGCAGTGTTGGCTCAATCGTGAGGCGCATAATCAGACAATTGACTTGGCTTGGGCTAAAGCAAATTTGGGGATGCCTGACAGCTGGTATCAAACCAGTTACAAGTTTGTTGATGAAAATGGCAATGTAGTGTCGATGAAAATTGCAGACGTTTTTACCCCTGGCGTAATTGATACGCACTACGACAAGGAAACGAATTGTGTAACCAGTTTACCGTCCCCACAACTTCCAGCAGTTAAAGCTATTGCTCCCATGAAACTAATACCCATGTCCAACACCAAGGCAACAGTGTTAAAAGGCAATGCAGTGACAATTCCATTACAAGCCTCATCAGATACTCATCCATTTTCGATCTCACCTGGCGTGATGGGTGTTAAGAAAGGTAACGCCCAATTGATTATTGAAAACGTTGATGTTCAAGGGGATCCTGAAGTGACATACAACATCTACATCAGTAGTAAACGCGATCCTAAACGTACTGTTTATATTGCCACCCTTAACTATTTTGGAATTCTTGAGCCGACGCATTCCGAGCATTCTCAACCTAACGCGAATGCACCTGGCAATGTCGGAACGCTAACTTATGATGTACAAGAGGAGCTTTCGGAACTCGGCCTGACATCGACAGCAGATGTTGAAGTGCGTTTTGTGCCGAGTAATTTCGTTACTGAGGCTGTAAAAGCACATACGACTGAAGGCAGCGTAACAGTGGGTAAAGTTCATTTGATTAAGTCGAATGATGGCGTGGTTAAATAAAAAAGTCGTATGGGAACTGTTGATTGTTAATCTCCATTGCTTTTCGGCTTACAAAATATTACCACTTATTTTGAATGACAATTTACGTTTAGTTACCGTTGGATCTCAGATCTTCAGGAGAAAAGCATGTTCGCCATCACTCGACAACCACGTCTTCTAGTAAAGATAGTTAAACCACCTAAACAAACAAGTTTTGCCATCGAATCAAATCGGATCACAAAAACGACATTGAGTGTTACCTTCGAACCCCTATTTACCAGCATCTCCTCTGCCAGTGATCAACTAGGGGCAGCACCTTCACCCCAATGGTACATTATGTCATGTGATGAGTCTGGTGCTGAAGTCAATGCTTGGGATCTGTGCCATCATTTGGTACATGAGGGCTTTGGTGTCGATGGTTTAGGCACTGCGGAATTTGCCGAACCAGACCTTGAGCAGCAGTGGCTGATCGGGAAATCAACCGAACATGCTTTTACTGCGGCTAGAGACTGCCGAACCGCAGCCAACCAGGATGCTACACCTCCCTTAGCAATCAAGGCAGACAACAACTGGTTTCGGGACAGCGAACACTCTGAGCTAGATCAAGCCCGCAACGCTATCGGTAAACC
>NZ_FUKJ01000274.1 GCF_900163745.1 Crenothrix polyspora | reverse complement strand
ATCCAATTGTTTGGCCTCACACCCCCATCCTTCATAGAGTTTCCAGTCTTCAAAAAAAACCTCCACAAGCCACCTCAAAGGGCCTGGGTAATATCTATAGTGCGCCACGTCATGTCCGTAGCCACCAAATAGCGGTAGTCACTTTCACCTTCATATTTTAAGGCGATAACAAAACGTTTCTTGCCATGTGCAGTCACTTTTAGCCGCGCACTGCTGACTGTGGCTTTCACGTCTTTACCACCACGCACCCGCAAAACCACTTCTACGCCTTTGTTGATGTCATTAAAATAATTCTTCAAAGTCCTTTTTTTACCTTTGTATTCAATATTTTGATTCTCACGCAACTGGCTGATAACCTGCGTATTATCAAATATATTCGAAGCTGCGCTCATAAAATCGTCTACACCGTACAAGGCATCGGCAAGAACGGATTTAACCTTGATTTCCCCGTGAGTATCCCTAAACTCTTGTAACAGCTGTAAAGCAATCTGTGTTTTAGTCGGATAAAGAGCATTACGTTCCGGCTTTACGGGACGGTTTTTTTTTGCCATCCCTTCCTTTTTCAAGCGCTTATCTTCCTTAGTCCACGCCGTCAAAGCGGGGTCTGGCATATAAAAAGCGAAACCCACTGCAAAAGTCACTGATTCTGTCACTAACAACAATAGAACAATAGTTTGGCCGTTGACATAGCCGCCCGATAACTTGTGTTTTTGCTTATGTACCTTATAAAGGCGCTTTGTTCGCTTTGAACGCGCTCGGTCGGATTCATCGAGAACCAGCACGCCTTCAGTGATCCCGTGCTGCTCCAATACCATTGTCACACTGGCCATCAGCAGATAATCCCAGGCAATCTTGGCATCGCGAAACATCCACGACAGCGCGGCAACCTTATAAGCGCCCAAGCATGCGCGTTGAAACTTTGCCCAACACACGGTGTTTGTTAGCAAGATCCCCGTCAAGCATAATCCTAACCAGACACTTTGTATCTCCGTCAGTTTAGCATTGGATTTTAGCTTTCCTAATGCCTCATTTAATTCAGTTACAAAGGTTTTTATAAACTGTGCCGGCTCGGACATCAACATAGTGCTGAAATACGTCGGATTCTACCACTGATTAGCTTACTCGGTTTCTTAGCGTTTTTCTAAGCTTAAAAACTTGAAGATCGAGTTTAATACCCTGAAAAACCTGGGCTATAACCTGGAACACAACTACGGGCATGGCAAAAAACAC
>NZ_FUKJ01000107.1 GCF_900163745.1 Crenothrix polyspora | reverse complement strand
AAAAAAGCTGTACATTATTGCTAATGAGACTAAGCGACCACGACCTGCTGCAACTAACCGAAGAAGAATTACTGGAATTGCCGGAGGATGTCCTACGCCGATTATCCGTTAAGTTGCTCTATGACTTAAAAGATGCGCGTGAGCGGTTGAAACAAACATCGAAGAACAGTTCACGGCCACCGAGCAGCGACCTGCCTTGGGACAAAGCTGATACCGAGTCAGAAGAGCCACAGCAGCCCTGCGAATCTACTGAAGCGGATGAACGCATCCTGGACAGCGACAAGGCATCGAAAACCGAGGCTATAGAAGACGGACAGGACAGCACGGACAAGGCACAGCAACCAGCGGGATTAGAAGATGCTGTAAGCGATAAACGGAAAGCCGGTAAACAGCCTGGAGCGCCTGGTTACGGACGGGTACAAAAAATAGCTATTACAGCCGAAGAACACCATTACCCGACAGATTGCGCACGTTGTGACCATGAGTTACAGCCAAATGCTGCCAAAGCTTATACCGCATTTGAAACGGTTGACTTGGTGTGGGCTGATCTGCAAAATCCAGGCATCCACGTCACAAACACCAAGCATACTTATTATGAAACAACCTGTGACTGTGGGCATTGTACACAGCAATCCCCACATAGGCAGGTGTCACACACGTTGACACCGGAGATCACCCTGTCCGAATGGCGTCTTGTTGGCCCTGGGCTTGCGTCATTGATTGTTTGCTTGGCCTACCGGATGCGCCTGTCGCGGAAACGGACACGGGAGTTTTTGTATGATTGGCTGGCCTTGGAAATCAGTGTCGGCACCATCAACGCCACCTTACACGAAAGCGGTGCGGCGGCATTGCCCATTGAAGACGAATTGGTGCAGGCAGTACAAGACAGTGGCTTGCTGCATGTAGATGAAACCTCCTGGCGGGAATTGAACGCGTTGCTTTGGTTATGGGTATTTTGTGGACAAAATGTGGTTGCCTACTGGATCGCCAGCCGGGGTTCAGAATTGCTGAACAACGTATTGGGGGGCAGTTTTCAAGGCTGGCTGATGAGTGATGGTTGGCAGGTTTACCGTTATTACGCCAAGCGCATTAGGTGCTGGGCACACCTGATCCGCAAGGCAGAGGGGTTAAAAGACAGCCTGGATCCAACAGCACGCTTATTTGGCGAGCAGACACTCTTGCTGCTGAACGCCCTCATTAAGGCCGTCTATGCGGCGAGGGAAAGACCGCCTGACCAACCGTTACTGATTGCCTATCAACAAACATTGTCAGATTACAGGTCTACATGCGAAGTTATGTGTGCGTCGGCGACGCATGCAAAGGCTCGCGCCTTGGCCGTAGAAATGCTCAACGACTGGGGGGCTATTTTTCAGGTCTTGGCGCACCCACATCTGCCATTGACCAACAATGAGGCTGAGCAGGCATTGCGTCATTGGGTAATTTTAAGGGGTATTTGCCATGGCACACGAACCGAAGATGGCACAAGGGTTTTGGCGATTTTGATTAGTGTCATTGAAACTTGCCGTGTGCGCCAACAATCTCCCTGGATTTATTTGGCGGAGGTGATTCGTCAAAGACGGGCTGGGTTTCCTGTGCCAAGGCTTCCTGTGGCCAAGGGGTCTGATTGATTACCCAATTTTATACCCCTCATCCTAGCCTTATCCCAAAGGAGAAGGAATTTTAAGGTGGGGGTCTGAATAATTAC
>NZ_FUKJ01000289.1 GCF_900163745.1 Crenothrix polyspora | reverse complement strand
ATGCACCGGCATCCAAAATGTAAAATACTGGTGTTCAGTATCCACAATGAAATGGCTTATGTGACCCGCGCTATTAAGGCGGGGGCGAAAGGGTACGTGAACAAAAACAACAGCCCGGAAATTTTAATTACTGCTGTTTGCACGATTGCTCAAGGAGGTACTTTTGTTGATCCTGCTCTGGTTCAAGGACTGGCAATTGTATTGACCAATTCGCAGGATGAATCTGACAAGGTCGAGCAATTGTCACCCAGGGAGTTTGATGTATTTTGCTTGTTGGCCAGCGGCTACAGCACCCGAAAAGTCGCAGAAAAACTCTGCTTAAGCTACAAAACCGTATGCAATCACACCACGTTTATTAAAGAGAAAATGGGGGTAGAAACCTTGGCGGAACTCACGTTGATTGCCGGTCGCCAAGGCATTATTGATATGCAGCAATAGTAGGAGGAGAGATGGAATCTTATGTTATTTTTCCAGCTTTTGTTGCAAACCGGTAAGCCCATGCTTAATAAATGTATTCATCGCTCCCACCGCAGCAGCATCATTTTGGTTTTCTGGCGGTGAATTGCTGGTGTCGCCACGATAAAAACGCCCTTTAATCGTCACCTCACTTTTGTTGGTGTCAGCCGCCGCCGGTAATACCTGTAAATTGATGGTGTAAGAACTTACCGGAAACGCTTGGGGGTTTTCTTTTTTCAGGCGAAAGCTGTATTCATGGTCTTTATCGCTGTAAAAATCCAGTTCATCCTGTAACTCACCGCCATTTTGCAACACCACGGTGCGGATGCCACCGGATTCGTGCTTGCCGTCACCCAGGCTGCTTTTAACATCAGGATGCCAATTGACAATAGAACCGAAATTCTTAACAACATCCCACACGTTTTCGACCGGTGCGTTGATAACAATGCTCTCTTTAGCTTTTTGTGGTGTTGGGCCATGTGCGAATACGCTTGATGGCAGCAATGCCATACTGACCCAAAGTACCGAAAACAATTTCTGCATAACTCTCAACCCTAATAATAAATGTACAATTATCATAGGAATCTATCTAAAACCATTGAGCAGCTTTCCTAAAAACACTACGGAAATTTTCATTTTTTTTGCGTGATGTAGCGTGTCCAAGCGGGCCGCGACTTACCAGGGACGGGATTCGCCGCAGCTTACGATGTTTCAATCCAAGTGCCCACGCGGGGCGTGACGTGGGTTTGATTGGGTTGTTGACATCGAATTATTATCTGAATGTTTAGCGCAATGATGAGGAGGCGCATAGATGTTATCTATGTCTTTCTGGGGGATCTTTTTAGCAACGCGGTTGCCTGCCTCGAAGAATTATAGGCTCTAGAAAAACGCAAAAAACCTCGGTGGAGAATATCTTTCCACCGAGGTTTTTTGTAGACTACATCAGTTTAGCAGCGATCAAGGACTGCTAATTGTGTTAAAAATCAGCTCACCATCAACATATTATCCAAAGCTTTCCTTGCCAAGTTAGCTTCTTCCGCTGGCACAGAAATTTGATTAATCACATGTCCCGCTGCCAGATTCTCCATCACCCAAGCTAAATGTTGCGGATCGGTTCTGAACATGGTTGAACACATACATAAGGTTGGCGACATAAAATGCACGTTCTTGCCGTCAGCCTTGCATTCTTCGTGCAGCCGATTTACCAGATTCAATTCCGTGGCCACCAACCAGCGTGTATTGGGTTCAGCTTCCCGGATGGTTTTTAAAATATACGATGTAGAGCCAATAAAATCGGCTTTTTGGCACACAGCAAACGGCGCTTCAGGATGCGCTATCACCTTGGTTTCTGGATACTTTGCCAGGAAATTATCAATTTGCTCGGCCTTAAAGGCCTGATGTACCGAACAATAGCCGTTCCACAAGATGATTTTCGCATCACGAATTTGCTGTTCGGTCAAACCACCCATCGGCTTGGTAAAATCCCAGGTAACCATCTGTTCCAAAGGAATACCCATGCGATAACCGGTATTGCGCCCCAAATGCTGATCGGGGAAAAACAGCACTTTTTCCCGCTGTGCAAAACTCCATTCCAGTATTTTTTGGGCATTGGATGATGTACAAACAATACCGTTGTGTTTGCCGCAAAACGCTTTCAAGTCTGCCGCAGAATTAATGTAAGTCACCGGAGTGATTGTGTTATCTGCATCAAGCACTTGCGACAATTCTTCCCAGCACTTTTGCACTTTAATCAAATTGGCCATGTCCGCCATGGAACAACCAGCGGCCAAATCTGGCAGTATGGCGATTTGCTCTGGTCTGGATAATATATCCGCCACTTCCGCCATAAAATGTACACCGCAAAACACGATGTATTCAGCATCTGATTTGGCAGCATCGCGTGATAATTGCAGAGAATCACCCGAAAAATCAGCATGTTTGAATACTTCGTCACGCTGGTAATGATGGCCTAAAATGACACAGCGTTTACCCAACTTGGCTTTGGCTGCAATAATACGTGCATCACATTCTTCATCGTCGAGTAAGGCGTAATCTTGGATGGGTAAAGTCATTGTGTTGGCTCTCTTAAGGTTTTTTAAGCGTACATTATGCGACGGCCTTTAGGTTCGGGAATAGGATCACCGAATTCTTTTGCCGTCTCTAGCCATAGCTGTATGGCTGTCTGTGCGTTTGCCAGCGCTTCTTGTTGTGATGCCCCATGCGCCATACAACCAGGAAGCTCTGGGATTTCAGCGATAAAAGCCCTATCCTCGTTACTCCAGTACAATAAGGTTTCATATTTGTAGGTCATTCTTCACCTGCTAAATGGTACTTAATGATGATAGCCCTGACTTGCCGAACTTGATAGGGCTTCGCTTTACTGCCATCTTGCTGTAAATTTAACTTCTCTTCAATGTCTTCTTTTCGATAAATGTGGTGACTCCCACGTATTTTTTCATCGAAGCCTAGGCGAACCAAAAGGTTACGCAGATCATCGAACGCTATATTTGCATCTGACATCCCACTCAGAATCTGAGTGATTAATTTGTCGTATTTACCCATCGAACGTTATTGTTCAATGTTATAGACGATAGTAACAACCACCTTGGCGGTTTTATTGATGGTGGTCTTATCATACGTACCGCCGTAATCATCGCCATCAGAAGTACCACCTGGCGGCAATATGTAAAACGCCCCCTGTGATGCTGAGCGCATTACACCCACTTTTACGCCGTCATGCTTAACAAATTCTTTGGCGCGGTTACGGGCATTTTCAGTGGCTGCACCTATCAAAGACATTTTTATCTCCTCCAAATTGCTGACCAAATAGGAAGGCGCAGTCGCTGTAAAAGGCTTGCCAGTCGCTTGTACACTGAGTATGTCTTTATTGGCAGTGGTGACTTTGGCGAGTTCTTTGGTCACCACCACAAGGCTTTGGCTGGCATCAAAGCCTTGCTGCTCAGACCGTGTACCACCGTTAGGTAATGGCACATCAACCATATGCGGCGTAACCTGCTCTCCGCTCTCTTGCCAGCTGGTTTTATCCAGGCCATGTTCGACTAAAAACGCATCCAGTCCTGGTCGTTCCTGCCGTAATTTAGCCAAGGCTTGCGCGAAATCCGGCGCGGTTATGGAAACAGTCGCTGTCCATTCGGCGTTATCGGCCTGCACGGCTTTTTCTGCCAAGCCTTTTACTGAAACCGATTGTTGTGCTGACACGGCTTTTTTAGCCTGTACGCCTAAAATAAACGCAGCACCGGACATGCCCAAGGCGAGCAACAACCCTAATACGGCCATTGAATACGGTAATTGTTTTTCCATTGGTTTTGTCCTCACTTTACAATCGTTCAAGCCAATAATCTGGGCAGCGGCGATGTGGCGCAACCGCCAACACTTCAACCTCTTCACCTATATGTCGGTATAAGATATTGTACGGAAACCCCGCAACTTGGTATTGTCGAATATCAGGCGGGAATTTAATTTTGTAACGCTGAGGAGCTGCACACACATTAACCATTGCCGCAGTAAAAGCAGTAAGATAACGCGCACCTAACCCGTGTCGTTGAGATTGGTAGTAAGCCACATGCTCCAAATGCTCGGCGCGGGCCTTTGGATTAAAAAAGTAGTTCACTTTAAAAGTGCCAATGCTTCCTGATAGACCACATCCGCAGAAATACGTTGTACCAAGCCCTTATCCATTTCCTCGGCGCGGCGTGCAGCTTCTTGCAACCAAAGTTGTTCAATTTCCGGCTCCGACAGCATATCAAGACTGGATAACAACTGTTCAGCCAATTGCGCTCTTTCTTGAGGTGGAAGCAACATAGCTTCATAACGGAGCGTTTCAATATTCATCTCTTTACCCTAATCAATAAAAATGCTAGTAATCATGATGTGATTATACCTCACCGCCTAAAATAAATATCGTACCAAACATATCCAATACGCGATCCATGTTTAAGCGCTTTGTGTCAACATGGCCAATAAAATACCCATAATTTTACCTGGATTATCAATTGGGTATTCATCAAGATCGATTACAACATCAACCCCGTCCATTTTTAAGAATTTCCAGGCTGTACCGGTCGTCACCACGCCATATAAGTTTTTAATTCCCGTGTTATTTTCAGCGGCATTAAAAATATGCGCCGCCACCATTTCCGCTATACATTGGCCTAAGCCGCCGTTAATATTCTCATTTTTTGCTTCAACCACGGCTATGATGGGACTGCTTAGAATCAGCTGTTCTGAAGAGGCGCTAATAATAAAATCGCAGTAGCCATTAAGTCCTTTGTCCCTATCAACATTAAACTCAATCCCTGAAAACAGGCTGATTTTATGGTGAAACAGCTTGCGTAATTCAACCAAAATATTGGCGATAATAAATTCTGAGCGGGCTTTTTCCGTGTTGATTGCACGAGCAAGCGGAACGGTTTCGGCCAATATTTCAGCAAGTGCGAGGCTGATATCAACACTGTTGATACTTGCAAAGGCACCTTGGGATTCAACAAGATGGACACCTAACTCCCCTTTTACTTTTTTTAGGTCAAAGTCACTGTACGACATGTTGTGCCTCTTTCGGTAACCAAGTACCTGGTTTGCGCCTACCGTGGTCTTTAAATAATGCCGCACGGACTTGTTCCCAAGGTATACCACTTGAAGGGTCAGCTTGGTGTGCAACTAAGCGGCGATGAAGTTCGTTACTTTCATCCGAACCTATATCTGTACTTGTTTTTGACTTGTGTTTCGAATAGAACCGCCCAACGACTGCATTTTCCCAATTGGTTTGTTCTGGAATATTGCTGGTATCAATGGCTTCATCTGACAAAAGTGCCAATTGATTTAATTCTTCTGTTTGTTCCTTAGTGAGCTTTTTCATAACAGAACCTTACGATTGTATTTGATTAATGATAATCATCTACTCTGTTTTGATTTCAGTTCTTTAGGTGAAATAAATTCCGCCTGGCCTTCTGCAATTTTCATTTTTCTGGCAGAAAGAATATTGTGATGCCATTCCGGTGATTTAGGCTCTATTTCTTCGTGAATTAAGGAATCCCACAAAGCCTCCATTGCCTGTAGTCTTTCAACTGTTTGTAAAACTCACATGGTTTAATATTTTCTATATCGATAATATACATGGCTTTCTCGTAATGGACTTTGCGTTCGTCCAACTTTATATCCGACATTCCGCACCCTCTGAACAAAAAAATTATTTAAACTGTAACGCCACATATTTACACA
>NZ_FUKJ01000174.1 GCF_900163745.1 Crenothrix polyspora | reverse complement strand
ATTTATAAAATCATTTTTTGAAATAACCGCACAGACTGTTTTTTCCAGGGTCACTATAGAAACTGATCTCGGTTTACTCGTTAGCAAGGCTATTTCACCAAAGTATGAGCCGGCACCCCAGATATTAAACGTAACTTCTTTGCTTTTATCATCACCGCTAAATACCCGCACTTTCCCAGAAAGGATGATAAAGAACGCGTTGGCCACATCTCCTTCTGAGACTATAAACATGTGCTTGGGATAAATAACTGTTTTGGCTTTTTCCATAAGGATTGTCAAAGCTTCGTCATCTACACCTGAAAGAAAAGAAATTTTTGTTTTAGGGGCTGAAGTTTCTGGTTCCTTTAATAAAAACAGGCGTGATTTGTCTACCGTAGCCCCCTGATATTCTAGAAGATCAATATGTTTCATAAATAACCTTAACTGCATTCAGGGCAGTTTGAATTGAATTAAGAAATGGTTTCCCGCTTTAGTAAAACCACGGTTTATACCGTCTAGGCTGTGCGACATTCGTGTAACTACCATTAAAACTGTATTGCTAGACTTGCACTTTTACGGTTTTCCCTTTGCACATGACAAAAAATTAGGCTAATTTTTTGTCATGTGTGGAAATTTCCCGGTAATCAATCGGCAAACTGAAGCTCTGCTATTCCCTGTTTCCATTCGCAAGCAGGGTGCTCAGTTTTTATGCTTTTTGCTGACCGCAACTTTTGCGAAGCCACTTTCTTGACTTCTATTCGGCTAGATGTTGGAGCGGTAATAGGCCCTATTTCGGATAACATGGCCAACGCAAATTTCCTGTCCTTCTGCATCTTTGCACGAGCCGCTTGCGCTTCTTCGCGTAATTTAAACGGTCCATGAAACGCGGTGTGCTCGTTAAACCGCCTTGCCCGGATATGTTCAGGCCAGTTGGCGACATAATAGCCGGATGCCAAAGGTTGGCCATGTTTTGTGCAATAATTTCGCTGATAAGACTCCACATCGATGAGCCAGAAATCGCGAGTGATTTTGACAATCTCAAAAATATCGTAATCTGCATCCATTGAATATCTCCTCTGTTCTGTATAGATGGATAAAAATCGGATACCGCTGATGGTGAATAATCCGCGCCATCGAAAAAACGGGCGATTTCTTTACCTTCAAGGGGGAAGAAGGCACTCGATCTTGACGATCAGCAGCTACAATTCTAGGAGACGGTTTGATCGTGCGGAATCACCCTTGGGACATATTAAAGCGAATAAAAATGTAAAATAAAATACGTGCGAACGCGTACGTGCTAGCACGTACGTAAAAACTCACATTGAGCGGGTGGTAAAAATGGAAAATCGCGTATTTTGCCTACACATTCTCTGCAATTAGAAGATTTTAAAATATTGCAATATTTCGCAAAAAAATGTGTTTATTTTTTATCCACGATTTTAGCGACAGATTTTGTCTTTTTCGCCTTTTCCTCGTAATTTAAAAAGAAGTCAACCCGCTCAATGTGAGTAAAAATACGTATGCACTATAGAAAAAAGTGTGCGGTTTTATTGACCGATAGGTACAAGCGGATTAAAGCGTAATGATTTTGATAGAGCATTTTGGTAGCTACTCAGCCGTCCAAAAGATAAAGTAAAAGGTTCTTATTTGTCCACGGAAAGCACAAAAAACACGGAAAAACGTAGGTGTTTTGTCGCAAAAAGAAGTATTACCGAAAACCTTTTGTGTCTTTTGTGCCGCTTAAAAGCGCCTACTTTTGGTTTCCGTGGACTTTGTTGTAATATACACTGAGTAGTTACGTATTTTGCTTAAATATCTCGACATCAACAGTTTACAACGATGACGATAAGGTTATATCAACGTGTTGGTTCGGACGGTAGCTTGCAGGCTTCACACAGGCGGGCTAGTTCCAGGAGATTGGCTACGCCGGTTTTCTTTAAAATCCGTGCCCGGTGAATTTCGACGGTACGAAAGCTAATGTTAATAAGCCTGGCAATGTCTTTGTTAGAATGCCCCTCCACAACCAATGGCAATATCTCCATTTCGCGTGAGGTCAGGCTGTTTAAGCGGTTACTGAGCGCCCGTTCCGCCGTGTTTTGTTCGTGTATCTGGGCTTCGTGCTGAAGTACTGCCTGAATGCGTTCGATCAATAGCTTGCTGGGTACGGGCTTGGTCAAAAAATCGACCGCTCCCGCCTTGATTGCGCGGACTGTCATGGGTATGTTGCCATTCCCAGTGAGGAAGATAATCGGCAAGTGGATATTGTGGCGGATAAGTTCGGCTTGCAGTTCGAGTCCGTTCAAGCCCGGCATGTTGACATCAAGCAACAGGCAGCCGGGTATGCTTGGACAGTAGGATTGAAGGAACTGTTCGGCGCTCTCAAACGCCTGGTAAGGAAGACCGGCAGTTTCGATAACCAGCCCGAGACCATCGCGTACCGCATAGTCGTCATCGACGATAAAAACGCAGGGTTGAGTGCTCATATTTCTAGTGGCAAGGTAAAGTGGATGCTTACGCCCCTGTCGGCGTTTTGCTCAGCCCACATTTTTCCGCCGTGTGCTTCGATCAATGCCCGGCTGATGGCGAGGCCCATTCCTAAGCCTGTGGGTTTAGTTGTGTAGAACGGTTGAAATATGGATTTAAGCGTAGTTGCATCCGCCACGCCTGTTCCGCTGTCGCACACCGTCACCTGCGCCATAGGTGAGTCGCCTATAGAGCGATGCGTTGTGACAGTTATAGTACCAGTGTTTATTTCGCTTTCCTGCATAGACTCCAGGCCGTTGTGCAATAGATTGATCAGCACTTTTTGGATTTGCAGACCATTGGCCGTAACCGGCGGCAAACCGGCAGCGAGCTTCAGTTTTATTTTAAAATCGCCTAAATGCCCGTCCGCCTTGACATAATCGGACGCTTCATGGATCGCAGTATTGATATCTATAGCCTCACTGACGGTTTCGCCTTTATGCAATACGGCCATTAATTGCCGGATGACTTCACCGGCACGCAGGGCTTGCTGGCTACATTTTTCCATTATACTGGAAATTTTTTGTGGATCCGGGTTACCGGTTTTCAGCATATCCAGTGTCACATCGGCATAATAAGAGATGGCAGTGAGCGGCTGGTTCAGTTCGTGGGCGATGGCGGCCGCTGTCTGGCTGGCGACATATAACCGGGACGCTTGCTCCATCTTATCGCGCCGCTTGCTCAGTTCCTGAG
>NZ_FUKJ01000113.1 GCF_900163745.1 Crenothrix polyspora | reverse complement strand
TGATTCGCGTGGTCAATCCTGCGTTTCCAGAAGGCATTATGCTGGCTATTTTGTTTTCCAATATGTTTGCCCCAACCATAGATTATTTCGTTATTCAGGCGAATATTAGACGGAGGATGAAACGTCATGCTAAAGTGTGAGCATTATCAAAAGTTTAAAGCTTATAAAGATAGAATTCTTGCTTTAGGCAATGACAGTTTAGAGAAGACTTTTGCCGTTGCCGTTGCACTGTGCTTGGTGTGTGCGGTGCTGGTTTCGTTTGGTGCTGTCGCATTAAAACCTTTGCAGGTTTATAACAAGTCATTGGATATGAAAAAGAATATCCTTGATGTGGCCGGTTTGCTGGAAAAGGGCGCTGATATTGATGCGGCTTTTTCAGAAAAAATTGAAGCCAAGCTGGTTGATTTGGAAACCGGTGCGTATGTCGATAACGTCGATGCCGATGCTTACGATCAACGCAAAGCGGCCAAAGATCCTGCACAAAGTATTGCTATTCCCAAAGTAAAAGATGTTGCCCACATTAGAGTTAAAGCTAAACTAGCCAAAGTCTTTTTGGTGAAAGATGGCGATAAAATCAAATCAATCATCTTGCCGGTGAATGGCTATGGTTTGTGGTCAACGTTGTATGGATTTTTGTCGCTGGACTCTGACGGCCAAACCGTACAAAGCATCAACTTTTATGATCAAGCTGAAACACCGGGATTAGGTGGTGAAGTGGTCAATCCAAAATGGCGTGCGTTATGGAAAGGCAAAAAAGTCTATGCTGAAAGTGAGCAACATGCTTTCGATAAAGGCTCGGTAGAAGGCGCTGATTTTGGCGAGCCTGCCTTGCATTTGATTAAAGGTGTGGTTGATAACAACAAGCCAGAAGCCATCTATGAAGTTGACGGATTGGCCGGTGCAACATTAACTAGCGCGGGTGTGACTAATTTGGTCAGATACTGGATGAGCAACGAAGGTTTTGCCAAGTATTTGAACAAGGTAAGAACAGTTAAACTTAAGGAGGCCAAATCATGAGTGCTATATTAAATGATGACCTAAAACATAAACTGATCAATGATGAAACCAAAAAAGTATTGATCGCACCGTTGGTTAACGACAACCCTATTACCTTGCAGGTATTGGGGATTTGTTCGGCGCTGGCGGTAACCTCGCAGATGACCACCTCGCTGATTATGGCACTGGCGTTAACCTTGGTGACTGCGTTTTCCAGTGCGGCGATTAGTGCGATTAGAAATCATATCCCTAGCAGTATCCGTATTATTGTCCAGATGACCATTATTGCCTCCTTGGTAATTGTGGTGGATCAGGTGCTAAAAGCGGTGGCTTACGATGTCAGTAAGTCCTTGTCGGTATTTGTTGGCTTGATTATTACCAACTGTATCGTTATGGGTCGTGCTGAAGGCTATGCCATGAAGAACCCGCCCATAGAAAGTTATATGGATGGTATCGGCAATGGCGCAGGTTACAGCTTGATTTTAATTATCGTGGCGTTTTTTAGAGAAACCTTGGGTTCTGGAAAATTGCTGGGTTTTGAAGTCTTTAAATTGACCAAAGATGGCGGCTGGTACGATCCTAACGGCTTAATGCTGTTACCACCCAGCGCGTTTTTCATCATTGGTTTGATTATCTGGTCTGTGCGTCAATGGAAGCCGGAACAAAGAGAAAAAATCGACTTCAAGATTTTGGATATAGCGCACGGTGAAGGGGGACATCACTGATGGAAGCTTATGTGAGTTTATTTGTAAAAGCGGTTTTTATTGAAAACCTGGCGCTGTCCTTCTTTTTGGGGATGTGTACCTTTATTGCGGTTTCCAAAAAGATTTCCACCGCGATGGGTTTAGGTGTTGCGGTCATGGTGGTGCAATCCATTACTGTGCCGGCCAACAACTTTGTTTATCATGCCTTGTTACAAGAAGATGCCCTGTCGTGGATGGGCATTAAAGGCGTGGATTTAAGCTTTTTGGCGTTACTAAGCTGCATCGGCATGATTGCTGCCTTGGTGCAAATTTTAGAAATGGTGTTAGACAAGTTCTTCCCCGCTCTGTATTTTGCTTTGGGTATTTTCTTACCATTAATCACTGTAAACTGCGCGATTTTAGGTGGCAGTTTATTCATGATTGAGCGCGATTATAACTTTGGCGAAAGCGTCACTTACGGTGTTGGCAGTGGCCTGGGTTGGGCATTGGCAATTACTGTTATGGCAGGCGTGCGCGAAAAACTTAAATACAGTGATATACCCGCAGGTCTGCAAGGCCTGGGTATTACTTTTATTACTGCAGGTCTGATGTCGCTTGGCTTCATGGCTTTCTCTGGAATCCAACTTTAAGGGGCTGTCATGCTGGAAATTCTGTTAGGGATTATTATTTTCACGGGATTCGTGATTGCACTGGTGTTCGGTATTATCGGTGCAAAGAGTAAATTAGTGGCAGAAGGTGACGTTGAAATTCTCATCAATAATGAAAAGAAAATTCACGTCCCTGTAGGATCAAAATTATTGGGCGCGTTGGCAGATAACGGTTTGTTCGTGTCCTCTGCGTGTGGCGGCGGCGGTACCTGTGGCCAGTGTAAGGTGAAAATACACTCTGGCGGCGGCGAAATTTTGCCAACCGAGTTAAGCCATATTACCAAGCGTGAAGCTGCACACGGTGAACGTTTATCATGCCAGGTGTCGGTTAAGCACAACATGAACATTGAAGTCGAAGACGAAGTGTTCGGTATCAAAAAATGGGAATGTACAGTCAAGTCCAACCATAACGTGGCGACTTTCATTAAAGAATTGGTGTTGGAATTGCCAGAAGGCGAAGCTATTAACTATCGTGCCGGTGGTTTCATTCAGATTGAATGTCCGCCCCACGTTGCTAAATACAGCAATTTTGATATTGAACAAGAGTACCGTGAAGACTGGGATAAGTTTAATCTGTGGCGTTATGTTTCTACGGTAAAAGAACCCGCATTGCGTGCTTATTCGATGGCGAGTTATCCTGAAGAAAAAGAAATTATGCTGAACGTGCGGATTGCAACACCGCCGCCACGCGCCGATGAAAGCGTACCGCCTGGTATTATGTCATCGTACATATTTGATTTGAAACTGGGTGATAAATGTATTATTTCGGGGCCTTACGGTGAGTTTTTTGCTAAAGAGACCGATGCAGAAATGGTGTTTATTGGCGGCGGTGCGGGTATGGCACCCATGCGTTCACATCTTTTCGACCAATTACGCCGGTTAAAGTCAAAACGTAAGATTACCTTTTGGTACGGTGCGCGTAGCAAACGTGAAATGTTCTATGTAGAAGATTTTGATATGCTGGCTAAAGAAAATCCTAATTTCACTTGGCATGTTGCGTTGTCTGATCCACTACCTGAAGACAATTGGACAGGTTTTACTGGTTTTATTCATAATGTCGTTTATGAACAACACCTGAAGAACCATCCGGCTCCGGAAGACTGTGAGTTTTACATGTGTGGACCGCCGATGATGAACTCTTCCGTTATCAAAATGTTAATTGATAATGGTGTAGAGCCAGAAAACATCATGTTGGATGATTTTGGTGGTTAGTTTTCATCGTTTAAACAACGTGTAAGTTAAGCTGACGTTGTTGCTGGTTATACCTAAAAGCCCTGTCTTAGTACGGGGCTTTTTTGTTATGAACTATCTGATTTGTAACTACTCCAGTAGATGTTAAAAAAAGTCCACGGAAAGCACAAAAGACACAAACGTTTTCGGTAATAATTTTTTGCGACAAAATATCTACACTTTCCCGTGTTTTTTGTGTTTTCTGTGGATAGATAAAAGCGTTGTATCCTATCTTTTGGACGGCTGAGTAGTTACCCTGATTTTAGGTTCAGCCCGTATTCATATTGTTGGTGTTAATATATTCTGGGGAATTGAAAGCAAAGCAGTTAATGCTTTGTTAGAATAAATTAAGGCGAGGAAGTGTATGAAAGCGTTACATCGGGGCATTTTTTTATTGTGTTTGTTGTTTTCACAGCCGCTGTTTGCTCTGCGTTGTGATAGCTGGGTGGTAGAACCAGGCGATTCCAAGCAAGACATTTATGATGCCTGTGGCGAACCGGATTTCACTGACTTCCATTATGAAAGAAGAGGTAACAATAATTATGCTGAGTTTGGTCAATATTATAATAATCAAAACCGGCAAAGGGGTGGCCAGTTTAATTATGGTCAGCAAAATTTCCGCGTAGTGGAAGTGCTCGTTGAGGAGTGGACTTACGATTTTGGTCATTCCCGTTTACGCCAGCATTTGCGTTTTGAAAATGGCCGGTTAAAAGAAGTGACAGACATGGGTCGCGGACGCAGGCGATGAGTTATACTATTACCCGTTAGGAACATTGTTTTTTCACGACTTATTCAGGTGTCATCATGTACTTTCTTATAACGTTTGTTTTTATGTTAGTGGTTATTGCCTTAATGGCTGTCGGCGTTATGTTTGGTCGCCGTGCTATTAAAGGTTCGTGCGGTGGTGTGAATAGTGCTGCGTGCGTGTGCATTAAAAAATGTGCCGCTAGAAAAAAATTGGAAGCAGAAACTCATTTAACACAGGGATGATTTGTAATACACTGCGTATGCTATAACAATACGGTTTACTCGTTTTTTCAATGGGTCATACCGTTGGTAATAAACAATAAAAATGAGGAGTTCGTTATGCTAGCAAAAATTGTTGTAGAAGATTATATGACTAAAAAATTAGTCACATTGGCTAAAGACACTAATGTGATTGATGCCATTAAGAAGTTACTGGATCATAAAATCACCTCTGCTCCGGTTGTCGATGCAAAAGGTCAGTTGATCGGCGTGTTTTCTGAAAAAGATGGCATGAAAGTCTTTTTAGAAAGTGTCTACGATCAAGGAATGAGTGGAAAAGTGGGTGAATTCATGACCACGGAAATCATTAAGGTTGATGCCATGTTAAGTATTGTCAATCTTGCTGAAAAATTTCAGACCAATTCGGTGAGAAGTTTCCCCGTTTTTCAGGATGGCAAATTAGTGGGTGTTATTAGCCGTACAGATGTTTTAAAAGCGTTAGTGGCCATTTAATCAAGATGGCAATGTCCAGTCATGACACACAAACCTTTTATTGGCATGATTACGAAACCTTCGGTATTGATCCGCAGCGCGATAGACCTGCGCAATTTGCAGGAATTAGAACCGATGCCGATTTCAATGTTATTGATGAAGCCACTGAGTTTTATTGCAAACCGCCTGCTGATTATCTGCCGCAACCCGATGCCTGTGTCATTACCGGCATAACGCCACAACTCGCTGAACAACACGGTGTCTGTGAAGCAGAGTTTATCCAGCGTGTGCATGAACTGTTTTCTGAGCCTAATACCTGTGTATTGGGCTATAACACGCTACGTTTTGATGATGAAGTCACCCGTAACTGTTTGTATCGCAATTTTTACGATCCTTATGAGCGTGAATGGAAAAACGGTAATTCACGCTGGGATTTGATTGATGTGGTACGCGCTGCCAAAGCCTTGCGCCCAGACGGTATTGTTTGGCCGGTTAACGAGGAAGGTCGCCCCAGTTTCAAGCTAGTTGATTTAACCTCAGCCAATGGCATCACACATGAAATGGCGCACGATGCGCTGTCCGATGTCTACGCTACCATTGCTATTGCCAGGCTGGTTAAATCCGTACAGCCCAAGTTGTATGAGTTTTTGTGGCAACATCGCGTAAAAACAGAAGTATTGAATTTGCTCCAGTTCGGTAGTTTTAAACCGGTTGTGCATATTTCCGGCAAATATCCCGCACGTAAAAATTGTCTGGCTATTGTGCTGCCCGTTTGTCGACATCCTACCAATAACAATGGTGTGCTGGTTTACGATCTTTCCGTTGATCCCGAACCGATGTTGTCGTTATCGGTGGAAGAAATCCAGCGCCGGATTTTTACCGCTACGGTTGATTTGCCCGAAGGTGTCGAGCGTATTCCGTTAAAAACCGTGCATATTAATAAATGCCCCGTGTTAGCACCGATTGCGGTTATCAGGCCGGAAGATGCACAACGTTTAGAGATTGATTTGGCATTATGCCAAAAACACCTCGTTAAAATTCAACAGACCAGTGGTTTAGCAGAAAAATTATCAGCCGTATTTGCCAGTAGTTATGGTGAACATGGCCGTGATCCTGATCCCGATTTGGCAATTTATACAGGTGGCTTTTTTTCGCCGACGGATAAGCAAGAAATGGCTAAAATTCGGCGCACAGCACCGGGGCAATTGGCAACAAAGGGTTTTAATTTTACTGATGCTCGGCTGGAAGAGATGTTATTTCGATACCGTGCCCGTAATTATCCCGAAACGCTGAATGCCAACGAACAACAACACTGGCGAAATTTTTGTAGAGCCCGTTTAACCGGTGATTTGTCGGGTGTAAGTATGACTTTCACTGATTATTTTACGCGATTGCAGGCATTAAAAAATACTGATGGTGCTAATCAGGGCGTTTTAGAGGCTTTAGATGATTATGCAAGCGAGAAAATGCAAGCACTAGCAGTTACGAATGAATGGCGGTCAGGAGTATAGCCTTCTGGCCGTTCGCTACGCTCAGACAATCTAACCTTACTCGTTAGCGTGCTAAGCCGCACACCGAAACTAAAATAAGCACCGGACAAAAAAATCAAGCTACGCAATAGGTGTTTACGAAGCACAGAACCTGCGGTTTACATTGTGCATGGCCACCCCAGCAATAAAAATATACTGAATCTATTCTGTGCATAACGCAAACGCAACAACTATCTATTACAATGCTTTATTTGAAAATTGCAATAATAGAGCTCGCCTTAAGTATGGTAACCGTACAAATGCGCTTGATTCCTGTACACAAACCTTTCCATTGGACGAAACTTTTACCCAATTTGGGTGTGGCTGTTAGAGTTAGCTTCGTACCACTGAAATAGCTTTTTGAACAAATGCTGCCACAGTTGATTCCGATGGGACTGCTAGTAACTGTACCCACTCCGGTTTTAGTTATGCTAAGGGGGAACTGGAGTCTTTTTTTGAAGTTGGCGATTACATTCATGTTCTTTGTCAATTTGATTTGGCAGGTCTTGATGCCGGTGCAAGCTCCGCTCCAGCCAGTAAATGTAGAAACACTGTCAGTACGCACGGTGAGAGTTATTAAGCCGCCCTCAGTAAACGCATAGGTGCAAGTTTTAGCACAATTAATGCCCACTGGATTGCTAGTGATTACACCATTCCCGCCTTTTTTGCTTACGCTTAATGTACGCTTGACGACCCTTTCCACTGCACCGATATCAACCTTACCGTTCATGATTCGGGGGAAACCTGTACCCCGTTGGTCAGTAGTAATGCCCTGTAGGATTAGGTTATTATTGCCAGTATCAAGGGTTACACCACCTGCAACGGGTAAATGGGTTGTAGTTTGCCCACCGTTGTTTGCCAAGGGGCCGATGGCGGTAGAGAGAGCACCGGCAAGTATCAAATCCTTGGTCGCCAATTTAGTCCCAGCAGTTACGCCTGATACACCATTTTCACCGAACAGATTAGAGCCTTGGGATATCGTGATGCCGAAGTTTTGAACCTCTTTGTCTGTGGGCGCCTTGTTGCCAGCCACTATGCTATTGCCAAGTACGAGTTGCCCCCCGCCGGTAAAAATACCTCCGCCGCCATTAACCGCAGAATTGCTAACTATGGTACTGTTGATGATAGTCAGTCTGCCGTCATCAAACCCAAGTCCACCACCGCTAGCCGCTGTATTGCCAGACACGGTACTGTTGATAATAGTCAGTGTTTCTTGATCAGTCCGAATAGCACCACCAACACCCTGTTGGAACTCATCAATTGCAGAATTACCAGATAGCGTACTATTGCTGACAGTCAACTTACCTGGGCCAAATTTGCGTATACCCCCTCCGCCTCCACCCGCGTTAGCGGAATTGCTAGATAAGGTACTGCTATCGAGAATTACCGTACCGCTATTAATAATAATGCCACCGCCACCATCACCTGAAATATCTTTACCTTGCTTAAGGGTTAGCCCATTAATGGCGACTGTCCCCAGCACGCCGGGATCTATTTCCAAAATCCTAGAGGCATTATTCCCGCTAATTGCTAGAACCTTAGCTCCAGGGCCATCGAAAACAACTGATTCGGTAATGGTCAGTTGCCCCGTGGTTAGGGTAATCGTCCCGCGCAACCCCTTTGAAAAGATGATGGTGTCATCCCCTGCGTTTGCGTTGGCATCAATAATCGCCTGCCGTAGTGAGTCTGGGCCGTTATCGTTGAGATTGCTAACGGGAAAGGTCATAGGATTGGCGGTCGCGAATGTTGCGGTAATGTTTTGGTTGGCAAACATCCTAACTATGCAAGCCCCCGTTCCTGTACATGCTCCGTTCCAGCCACGAAATGAAGAGCCTCTGCTAGGTAATGGAATAAGTACAACTTGAGCATTAGTAGCGTATTTCTCCGTACAGTCCAGACCACAATCGATACCTGTGTTACCTGTGAAAATAACACCAGAGCCCGTGCCATTTTTGCTAACTGTTAGAGTGAAGTTTTTCGGTGCAATATCAAACTGAGCGATACAATAATGGAATGAATTTACATTTACCTTGCCGTCAATATTGCCATAGCACTCCTTTGCTTGAAATCCGAAAAAGCCAGTAAAGATAGAGCCTTCACCTGGTACGGGTTTCAAAGTGATGAGGTTGTCGCCACTTACGTAGTCTTCTATGCAATCTACGCCACAATTAATGCCAGGTGGATTACTGATAATGACACCGCTGCCTGTTCCCCGTTTATCAATCACCAATACTGGACGATCAGTAAATCGGGCTTCGACGTTTTTGTTTTTGGTCATAACGACTTGGCATTGGTTAGTACCAATCAAACGCGTACAACCGCTCCAGCCGGCAAAATTTGAGCCATCATCGGCAAGGGCTGTTAAGGTAACCATGCCGTTGACAAATCCACCATTAAAGGTAGCAGAGCACGTCACGCCGCAATTAAGCCCTGCAGGGAGGCTGGTTACTTTGCCTCCTCCCAATCCAGTATGGGTGTTGGTGATAGTCAAAGTATGAGTCGAGCGACGTGGAGTTATGTTAACTGTGGTTACACCAGATGCCGTATTAACCATTGCCCCTTGTATGAACGCGCCACCTTCCTGCTCACATATATTATTGCGAGTTTGCAAGAAGGCCCAAGATCCTTCAGTTGGTTTGACACAAAATTCAACATCACCTGGATTTTTTACGGTGGGCCACTCCAATCCATCAACACTGGTGGCGTAGTAGTAAACCTTGTTTGTTGTAGTTCCAAAATCATTGTTAACACATTTAGAAGCATCAATTTTTGTCCAGCCACGGCTGATCCAGCCATTGTTGGGTTCGTAGGCCAATTGTGCAACTGTCATGGCTTTAGAGTAAAAGTTACAAAGACGTACTATCGAATGCTTGATACCACCAGTCAAATTGATTGTTTTGGTTTCACCTGTCACCAACGGAGGATTGACTTCAGCGAAAGTAAAAACTGGGATTTCAGTAGCCCCAATGCAGGGATAGTTAGATTTAAGGATAAAATTAAACGACTCAAGATTAAACGTGTTTGCGTTATCGACGCAGAAGCCAGCGGCTCCACTGTTGGGCCACATATTCACGGGATAGCCTCCAACACGACCTGATGTGGCGAAAAACCATACTTTATCGCCCTTAGGTATATTGTTTATCAAAGTCCCGCATCCACCTTTGTTTAGACGAAACCATCCAACCGAGTTGCCGCGAATATACCCTCCCAAAGTGATTGAATATTCCCATTGCCCTGTTGTAGCCCAGATGGTATCAATGTTGGACTTGTTACATAATTTAAAGCTCCATTTATCGACATCCAATTTAAGAGCTAATAAATCAGTGAATTTTTGCTCAAAGTCATAAGCTTCCTGCTCCATTGGGTTACCTTTGTAACTAAGCCCAGCACTACCATAGCCTTTAAAATAGTCTCTACCGAATGCAGCCATTGACTCCCCACGTTTTAGATATTGCAGCGTGTGTATCAATTCATGCGCGAGAAGAGCCGTTTCAGTGTCCTGATCCCAATCTCCTGGTTCTTTTTGTCGATCGGTTACATAAATATCATATCCAAAAGTCTGCGCGCCCGTCTCACGCAGATTGCGCCATGACAAACCATCATTGGTAAAGTATTTTTTGATGATATTACCAGGATCATTTTCTCTGGAAACTTTCATTTCGTCGAGAAGCTGAGAGTTCCAATGAATACGTACATTCTGAAACAATGAGGGAAGAAGCTGTCCGTATTCTGCTGGAAGGTCTTTCGACGAAAGAAGTTGCTTAAAGAGGTTAGAAAGTCTAAGTTTTTGTGCTCCTGCCAAAGGGACACCAGGCTTTGTTATGTTTAATACTTCAATATCTAGTTTACCTATTGGATATAACAGTTGCCCTATTTCGGGCCAAGGAATAGCAAAAGTGAGAACTCCTCTAACACCACACTCCAAGCCTTTTGCAGCAGAACAAGCTTCATAGCAAAAAGGTATATCCTTCTCGCCCCAAGGGGTCTTTGTAGTACATTGGTCATTACAGGTAGTATCACAAGAAAAACGTGAGGCAAACGCTTGATTGGGTATAAGTAAAACTGTAAAGAGAGCTAATAAAAGAATGCGTATGAGCCAGAAGAAGCCTTCACGCGATGATATCAACACTTGCAAAACAGAGTGAGTTTTCATTAAGAAACCCTCCACTTAAGACCGCATGAACGCCATGAAATAAATGGGGGCTGGAATGCTGGGCGCTTGGCCACGCATCTCGGTTGCAGGGAGGATAAAAATCAACCTGACTGTATTTAAGTGTATACGCGCTTTATTAATTCATGTCAACAAAAAGTCAATCCCTGTTGTTTGGAGGTGACTGCGCTAACAAGTGATTATATAAGTCTGCATAATTTCAAGGACAAATGCTATCAAACACCCGTAAAACATTGCACTACCGCTTATCTTAACGGGATAGCATACAAGTTTTGTATGCTATCAGGAAACTAGATAGTAAGTGCTACTTATATGCGGCTGCACGCAACCAATCAAACGCCAGAATATGTAACCAATTATTTATTATAGATATTTATTGGTTTTATGGATATGTGTAACTGGAAGATATGAAAATTACCAACTCTATATAAATAGAGAATATTAGAAGCACCAGCTTTTATGGTTTTTTCTTGCCTTCCTAAAATAAATTTAATTGCTATAATATCTTTAATGTAGCAACGTAGCTACAATTTTTACACAATGAGATTTTATATGGGCATTACAACCGTTTCCAGTAGAGAATTTAATCAAGATGTCAGCAGAATAAAACGAGCAGCTGATAACGGCCCGGTTTTTATTACTGACCGAGGCCACCCGTCGCATGTTTTATTGACTATTGAGGACTATCAAAGAATCACCGACAAGCAGAAAAGCATTGTCGAATTACTGGCTATGCCCGATGCTGCCGACATTGATTTTGAACCACCACGCTTAAACAAAGCACTTTACAAATTAGCAGACTTATCATAATGGCCATGTATTTGCTTGATACCAACGTTGTTTCTGAATTGAGAAAAGCGAAATCGGGTAAAGCGGATAAAAATGTTGTGTCGTGGGCCAATAGCGTTTCAGCACCAAGTCTCTATTTATCGGTGATTACTATTTTGGAGCTTGAAATGGGGTTGCTTTTGGTTGAACGGCGCGACCCGGTACAAGGCGCTGTACTGCGCTCCTGGCTCAATGTACATGTGTTGCCCAGCGTTTTCTGAGCGCATTATTGCCGTCGATACCGCTGTCGCACTTTGTTGTGCAAAACTTCATGTGCCTGACCCACGTTCAGATCGAGACGCTATCATCGCAGCGACTGCGCTGGTTCACGGTATGACTGTGGTTACCAGGAATACCGATGATTTTGAGCTTGCGGGCGTTGAAACCTTAAATCCTTGGTACTTTACCCATTCCGGTGCCTAGAAAATCCTGGTTTGATTCGTTATAGGTATGCGCTCACACCTCCCCCTTTGAAAAAGGGGGATTGAGGGGGATTTATTTTAAAAATCTCCCCTAACCCCTCTTTTTCAAAGAGGGGGACTGAACGGTTACCGTTATAACAACTCATTACAGTAGCCAATATGCAAAATGGCGTTCTAAAATAAAGACACATCAGCAACTAACGCTAAAGCCGCTTCACTGCGATCAGTTGAGATAGCGACCAGCGCAAAATCATTATCGCGCTGGATAAAGCGGACACTGCGCAA
The DNA here is from genome assembly GCF_900163745.1 of Crenothrix polyspora. Classification (GTDB taxonomy): domain Bacteria; phylum Pseudomonadota; class Gammaproteobacteria; order Methylococcales; family Methylomonadaceae; genus Crenothrix; species Crenothrix polyspora_B. The sequence goes on along the minus strand of NZ_FUKJ01000113.1, from coordinate 5,276 downwards.
ACTGATACCCGCATCGGTAAAACGTCGCGCTATCTGCGCTAAAGCCCCCGGTTTGTTTTTTAATTTAACTAAAATGGCATCTTCGGTAACAACCTGTATTGCCTGAAATTCTCTTAAGCATTGCAAGGCACGGTCGTATTGATCAACATTCAGCACCATAACGGTAGAATCCCCGACCTGTTCCACATCGACCGATTCAATATTAATGTCCGCCCGTGCCAGGGCTTCGGTTAACTCGGTAAAAACCGTTATGCCACCCGTACTGACAATGTGAATTTGTTTCATGGGGTTACCTCCGTTGCCGCGACTATATCGGCAAGCAAATGGTTGATTTGTTGTTTGGTGACGTGCGGCATGACGACAATATGCCCCATATCACCTTGCATGGCGATTTGCCACTGGCTCATGATGGCTTCTGGCGCTTTGGGGAACACGACGGTAATAGAATTTTCATTGCGCCATGCGGGAATGCCGCAGTCATTAAAACGTTGAACGGCATAGGCGGCCATCTCCAAACAGCCTTGCACGATGTTACGAAAGCCAGCAACGCCACGGCTATGTATGACATACCACAAAAACAGAGGCGTTATTGCGTTGCGCGAACCTGAGACGGTGGTGTCAAACGTACTGATATATTCTACCGCCCTGGCAATGCGATCAACATGGCATTTTTTAGCCAATGCAATGCCACAGGGAATGGGCGAGCCGATCATTTTATGGCCGCTAATGGCCATACTGTCTATGCCCGCGTTAAAATCAAACGGCGGCGCTTGCTCAACAAAGGGTAAAATCATCCCGCCCAGCGCCGCGTCACAATGAATATAATAATGCGTTATGGCATTGTCTTTCAGAATTTGCTTGATGCGGTCAAGATTGTCGACAGCTCCCGTCATCGTCGTGCCAATATTCGCAAATATAATCGCTGGCACATCACGGTGTATGCGCAAGGTTGCCGCCAAATCTTGATAATCGATCTCACCATTGGCAGTGCTTTTGATCATGATGTTGCGTGCATGCACCATGCGCAGAATTTTGGGTACGCTATAATGCGTCGCCTCCGAATAATAAACCAAGCCCTCTGGATAAATTTCCCGTGCCAGATAAATGCCATACATATTGCCCTCGGTACCGCCATTGGTGACATAACCCCAAACTTCATCAGGTTTGGCATGGGTTAGGGCGGCAAAGAAATCAATCACTTCACGTTCAAATTCATGGCTATTGAGATGATAGCGGCTAGGCAAAAAAGGATCGCCAATATTATTCATCGGAAAAGATAAAAACGGATACAGCGGCGTGTAATCAAACAGTCTGTTACACGGGTAACCTAAAAAATGCTCCGCTTCTTGATTAACAAAGCTCAGCAAGTCTTGTAAACGTTGCTGTTGTTGTACGGTTAGTTGCCCGTCGAACTGGGTGTGATTCATCAAAGACATGGCCGACTCCTTGTTGAGAGATCAATGATTGCCAAGAAAACACAGTGTATGCGCTTTTGATTAAACTTGTCTGCGCTAGTTCAAACGCCTGATATGTAATCGCGCCATTAGGCGTTAGCTATGCCAAATCAGCTTGATATTGTGTAACGGCATGCAGGCCAAATAGAGTAAAATGCTGATTAATGATCCAAAAGCCAAAGCCAAAGCCAAAGCTAAAACTTTGTGCGCCTTTTATCCTATCCCTTTATTGACTCTTTCGGAACAACACTTTGATAACCTCCGCAAACATTACGATGCAGTTTGGGGCTAAACCCCTATTTGAAAACGTCTCCGTCAAATTTGGCGATGGCAACCGTTACGGCTTAATCGGTGCTAACGGCTGTGGCAAATCGACTTACATGAAAATATTGAGTGGCGACCTGGAGCCATCAGCCGGTAACGTCAGCATTACCCCTGGTGAACGCTTGGGGATTTTGCGCCAGGATCAGTTCGCCTACGAAGACTTCAGCGTTGTCGACACGGTGATTATGGGGCATAAGGAACTTTGGCACATCAAACAGGAACGCGACCGTATCTATTCGCTGCCGGAAATGACGGAAGCAGAAGGTATGCAGGTTGCTGATTTGGAAGTGGAGTTTGCGGAAATGGACGGCTATACCGCAGAATCGCGAGCCGGTGAATTGCTGTTAGGCCTGGAAATACCACAGGAGCAACATTACGGCTTGATGAGTGCCGTTGCGCCAGGCTGGAAATTACGGGTATTGCTGGCGCAAGCGCTGTTTGCCAATCCTGATATTTTGCTGTTGGACGAACCGACCAACAACCTGGACATCAATACCATCCGCTGGCTGGAAGATGTGCTGAACGACCGTAATTGCACCATGATTATCATCTCGCATGACCGGCATTTTTTAAACAGCGTGTGTACGCACATGGCCGATATGGATTTTGGCGAATTGCGCGTTTATCCGGGTAACTATGACGATTACATGACCGCCTCAACGCAAGTGCGTGACCAATTGCTGGCCGGAAATGCCAAAAAGAAAACCCAGATGGCCGAACTGCAAACCTTCGTCAGCCGTTTTTCGGCGAATGCTTCCAAGGCTAAACAAGCGACTTCGCGTGCTAGACAGCTGGAAAAAATCAAGTTAGACGACATTAAACCTTCCAGCCGGGTAAATCCTTTTATTCGCTTTGATCAAACCAAAAAATTGTTTCGTTTGGCGCTGGAGGTTGACGGTGTGAGTAAGGGCTATGGTGGAACGCCGCTATTCAAAAATCTAAAGTTGATGGTCGCGGTGGGGGAGAAGGTAGCGATTATCGGTCCCAATGGTATTGGTAAATCGACGCTGTTACGCACGCTGGTCGGTGATTTAAGACCCGATACCGGCACGGTGAAATGGTCAGAAAATGCGGAAGTGGGGTATTACGCGCAGGATCATGCCGAAGACTTTGCTGAAAATATCACGCTGATTGAATGGATGGGCCAATGGCGCAAGGAAAGCGATGACGATCAATCGATACGCGGCACATTAGGCCGGTTATTATTCACATCGGATGATATTAACAAGCCGGTCAAAGTATTGTCCGGTGGTGAGCAGGGACGTATGTTGTTCGGTAAGCTGATTCTGCAAAAAAATAACATTATGGTATTGGATGAACCCACCAACCATCTTGATATGGAATCGATCGAATCATTAAATACCGCGTTAGAAAATTACCCTGGCACGTTGCTATTTGTCAGTCATGACCGCGAGTTCGTATCGTCACTGGCGACACGGATTATCGAATTAACGCCTACCGGTATTGTTGATTTTAATGGTAATTATGAAGATTATTTGGATAGTCAAAGTTAGTGGTTAATTGCTTTCAAAGTTGTTTCTATGTACTCATTCAGTCCCCCCCTTTGAAAAAGAGGGGTTAGGGGATATTTATTATAGTTTTTCAGATAAATAATTTCCGGCGCAAGCTAATAAAAATCATACAGCGATCGCAAAATCCTCACGCATTTTTTTCATGACGCAAAGAATTTTACCGGCATCCTGCATATAATTTTTGAAGGTATTTATGACTGAAGTATGCAGGTCTTCAAACGTTTTAAAATACTTCAGGTGAGTCGAGTCTTTTTTAGTATTTTTCCACAATTTCTCAATCGGGTTATAGTCAGGAGAAAAAGCGGGTAGCCTTTCAATCGTCAAGCGATCAACATTCACTAACTTAAACTCTTTGACAACCTTGCTACCATGATAAGGCGCATTGCTGCTTTAGTGCTGCAACAGCCGATTAGCCCTCGGCAAAAAACGGATTTGGTGGCGTTTTTAAAATCGCTGACCGATGAGCGGGTACGCTGGGAAAAAGCGCCGTTTGACCATCCACAATTACGCGTGCCGCACGGACACAGTGCTTTTGTCGATCCTAATAACCTTAAGCAGGCAGAAGATTTGTATTTAACCGTGCCAGCCATCGGAAAAAAAGGGCGTGTTGATTTAGGGCCGATAAGAGCATTTGAAAGTTATCTTAAGCCTAAGCACTGTGGAGGGTTAGCAAAAAATTGCCAAATTCCAAAAAAAAATGCTATTAAGTGTAGTCTATGTATGCAATTTATGTAACCAAATTGATTAAATATGTATATACTAGATTACACATTCTAAAAATTAAATAATTAAAAGAACCCATACCTAAAGTCCCTTTGAACTATAAACACCAGCCCTAACTCAACACCCGTAAAATTGATTTTGCTGACTATATGAACAAAAAGGAGAAATAAATGAGTTTGAGCCAACCTAGTGTAAGTAATAATTTTTACCGCGACAATAACGCGACAGTGGGCAGTTTATCCCTATTCAGTGGTATCCCACTGTCGATAATACCGCGTCCGGTCTTACCTTATGGACAGGGTGCGCTGGCACCTTATCTCAGTCTTAATGCGGTTAGCCTGCATTATGGTAAACACCATGTCGATTGTCTTAAAGCACTGCACAATTTAATTAAGGGCACGCAATTTGAAACCCTGTCGCTGGAAAGAATCCTTAAAGAGACCGTCAATAAGCGGTTACAATTTAAAATTATTTTTAATGCAGCCGCACAAGTCTGGAATCATGGCTTTTACTGGAATAGCTTAAAGCCCTGTGCTGGCGATAAGTTACCGCCGACCGGGCATTTGTTGAGATTAATGAATCGGGATTTTGGGCATTTTTCAGATACCACCAAAGATGACAGGGGATTGTGGCGTAATCCGGGCTTTAAGCAAAAGTTTTTTGATGCCGCTAAGGCGCATGTGGGCGATGGCTGGGTATGGTTGGTAATAGTGAAGGGCAAACTTGAAATTATCACTACAAGTTATGCTGATGCCCCGTGTACTGACGGGTTGAAGCCTTTACTCTGCATCGATATTTGTGAACATGCTTATTATGTCGATTACCCAAATAAGCGCACAGAGTATCTGAACAGTGTTTTGGATAATCTTGTCAATTGGGATTTTGCGGCGAGAAATCTTAAGCAAAAGTTTTAGGTAACATTAATTTTTTAATTTAAAATCAACCAAGCCCTTATCACTGCTGATAAGGGCGTGGTTGTATATACTTTTTTATAAGGGGCTGTTATGAAGGTTACTGTATCAAAGCGTGTTGTGTTATCCACTGTATTAATGGGTTTGATGACTTTGGTGCAATCCGAATCGGCTTTTGCAGAAACGACAGTGACCCGCTGGAATAAGGCAGCACTGCAAGCCATCCGAACCACCCAGCCAGGGCCGCCGATAGTCGCCAGAGCTTTGGCAGTCGCGCATACCTGTATGTTTGATGCCTGGGCGGCTTATGATGCCAAGGCGATTGGCACGCG